>CALBZH010000821.1 GCA_937889795.1 uncultured Syntrophobacteraceae bacterium
CAATCAGACTCCAGCCCGCGGAGCCTGTCGAAAACCTCCCGGCGACGCTTGATCAGGATTCCTTTCAGGCGAGTCAAGTCTTCTTCGGACATGGAGGCTCCTCCTTTGTAGGACTTAGGGAGTCGGCGGCAATCCTTCGGCTTCAAACTGGTCGAGGGCTTCCATTGCCTCGCACGCATAAACGCGAGCCGGCCCGCCTCCCATAAGGATGGCAACCCCGATCGCTTCCATGATCTCCTGCCGGGTGGCGCCCGCCCGAATGGCGTCATGCACGTGGTAGGCGATGCACCCGTCACAGCGGACCGTGACGCCGATGGCAAGGGCGATGAGCTGCTTGACCTTGGTGCTGAGCTCGCCCTCCGCCATTACGGTCCCATTCAGTTGTGCAAATGCTGAAACCGGACTGCGCAGCGCCTTGGCCAGACTTCCGGACAGCACCTGAAGACGCTGGTAGTACTTGGGATAGTCAACGCTCATGACTCGCGTCTCCTTTCATGAAAGGACCGAAACAAGCATATGGGGGAGTACGCTGCAAGAAACCTCGTGCTCGCACATATCGTGAGCTTGCCTCGGTAGCGCCGCCTTCCACGGCGGCGAGGCTGCTCAGGCCATACATTTCCGACGCCGCCATGGAAGGCTGCGCCAACATCTTGATCGATGGGACTCCCGACTGCTTTCCGTGACCTGTGGGTCAACCTGCATGCTTAACGAGATAGCGCACCATCTCGCTCAGCGTATTCATCTGGCCATAGTCCGACTCGGGAATGGTTACCCCAAGCTCCTCGTGAAGGTGGATAAAGAAGTTCAGGGCATCGAAGGAATCGATGTCCAGTGCTCGTCGCACGTTCTCATCCGGTCCCAGGCTCTGCGGGTCCGACTCGGGAGCGATTCGCTTGAGCAGCTTGAAGATCACCTCTTTGATTTGCGCTTCGGTCATAGTCTTGCGGGCTCCTGCAGGATGGTGTTCAATGCGTCGAGGAACTGGGCTCCTCGCCGCCCATCCGTTGCTCGGTGGTCGGCTGCCAGAGTCGCTGTCAGCACCGGCCGGATGCCGAGCATCCCGTTTTCCACCCAGGGCTGCTCCGTGACCTTGCCAAAGCCCACCAGAGCGACCTGCGGCGGGTAGATGACCCCGTAAACCGTCTCCACCCCCAAATCCCCGAGGCTTGTCACCGTGATGGTCGCGTCGGTCATCTCCGAGCGGCGCAGCCGTCCTGCCCGCGCGCGCGTGATGAGGTCCCTCATGCACTCCATCATCTCGTCGATGCTTTTCGTGTCCGCCTGGAGAATCGCCGGTGCGATCAGGCCCCCTTGGCGCAGGGCAATGGCGAAACCGATGTTGATCGTCTCCTGGGGCTGATGCCGGTCGTCGATCCAGTAGCCGTTGAGCTCAGGAGTCTCCGTCAGGGCCAGTGCGACGGCCTTGATGAGGGGAACAACCGGGAGGATCCGCTCCTTGATCGAACGCTTCAGGTTCTCGCTTTCCAGCCAACGAAGGGTGCGGCTCAAGTCGATCCGCGTCTGCAGGTAATAATGGGGGATTTCCCGATTGGATCGCTCCATGGCTGCCGCGATGGCGCGACGCATGGCCGCCGGATCAGCGGCAACCCGCGGCTGTTCTGTGCCCGTGGGCAAAGGGGTCGGCTTTTCGGCGGACGGCACTGGGCCGCGCGTTACAGGCTCCTCCACCGCTGCCGCCACGGAGGCCGTGGACTCCACCCCGCTCGCCGCGCGCTCGACATCCGTCGCACGGATCGCCCCACCGGGGCCCGTTCCTCGAAGGAGGCTCAGATCAACCCCCTGCTGCGCCGCAAGCTTTCTGGCATAAGGAGAGGCCCTCAGGCGCTGCGTCTCGTCCCTCGGAGCCGATGGCTCAAACGCGCCCTGAACCGCCCGGGCAATGCGTTCCATTGGAGGCGCCACTTCCTGAGCCGCTCTGATGGGAGCACCCTCCAGCGCAGGGGCGGTCACGGGTATTGCCCGTGCGCCGGTCGCTCCTTCCTGGCGAATGAGCGCCATGACGGTTCCGACCGGTACTTTCTGTCCTGGCTGGACGATCAACGTCTCGACGATGCCATCCTCGAAGACTTCGATTTCGATCGCGGCCTTGTCGGTGTCCACCACGGCGATGATGTCCCCGTGCTTGACGCGGTCTCCAACCTTGACCCGCCATTCGAGGAGCGTCCCTTCCTTCATGTCCGAGCCCAGACTGGGCATGCGAAATTCAGCCATTGGCTCCCACCATCGATCGTACGATGTCCACAATCTTGTCCACCTGCGGCAAGGCCGCGTCCTCGAGGTGCTTGGCGTACGGCATCGGCACTTCGACGCTGCAGAGCCTTTGGACCGGGGCATCCAGATCAAAAAACCCGCTCTCCATGATCCGGGCGCTGATTTCGGCAGAGATGCTTCCGCTGCGCCACCCCTCGTCGATGATCAACGCCCGGTGCGTCTTGCCCACGGACTCGAGAAACGTCTTCTCATCCAGGGGGCGGAGCGTGCGCAGATCGATCACTTCCGCGTCGATCCCCTCGCGGGCGAGGATCTCCGCTGCGTCCAGCGACTTGATGAGACTCGCCGAGTAGCTGATGAGCGTGATGTGCTTGCCCTGCCGGCGGATTCGGGCGGAGTCGATGTCGACGGGACCGGCATCCACGGCCAGCTCGCCTTCCATGTTGTAGAGGCCGCTATTCTCGAAAATGAGCACCGGGTCGGGGTCTTCGAGGGCAGTCCAGAGCATGCCGCGGGCGTCTTCGACCGTCGCCGGGCTCACCACCTTGATCCCGGGAATGTGGGCATACCAGCCGTCCAGGCATCGGGAGTGCTGGGCCGCCACCTGTCGCCCGCCTCCCGTGGCCATGCGGATGACGATCGGGACGTTGAAGAGCCCTCCGGACATGTGCAGGTAGACGGCGGCATTGTTCAGGATCTGATCCGCGGCGAGGAGGCTGAAATTGCACGTCATGACTTCCACGATGGGGCGCATGCCCCCAAGGGCCGCCCCGATGCCGGCGCCCACGAATCCGGATTCCGAAAGGGGTGTGTCGAGGATTCTCGCCGGACCGAGCTCATCCAGGAGCCCCTTGCTCACCGCGAAGCAGCCCCCATAGCGTCCCACATCTTCTCCCATGAGAAAGACCCGCTCGTCCTTTTGGATCGCATCCCGGATGGCTTCTCGCACGGCTTCCCGGTAGGTGATCTTCCGCATCGCATGGGTGCTGGTGCTCATGGTCTCCTCCGTTCCGAGTAGACGAAGCGGGTCAGGTCCTCAAGTGGCTCCCAGGTGCACGCCTCCGCGAAAGCCACGGCTTCGTTGACCTCATGGGCGACCTCACGCTCGATCGTTGCCAGATCCTCGTCGCTGATCAGCCCGCCCTCCCGGCATCGGCTGGAGAACGTTTCGATGGGGCAGCGTTTCTTCCACTCCTCGACCTCGGCCTTGTTGCGGTAGAGCTCGGCATCGAACATGGAGTGGGCCCGGAAACGGTAGGTGCGGCATTCCAGAAAATAAGGCCCTTCTCCGCCGCGCACGAAAGCGACCGCTTTGCGTGCCGCGGTTTCCACGGCCGAGACGTCCATGCCGTCGACGGCCTCGCAGGCCATGTCGTAGCTTGCGGCCCTCCGGGTTAGATCCTGGACGGCATGGGAGTATTTCAACGCCGTTCCCATGGCGTACAGGTTGTTCTCGCAAACGAAGAGCACCGGTACTTTCCAGAGGGCAGCCAGATTCATGGACTCATGAAACTCGCCCTCCGCCACCGCGCCGTCGCCGAAAAAGCAGCAGGTAACCCGTGCCTTCCCCTGCATCTTGTCGGCGAGGGCAAGCCCAACGGCCAGGGGGAGCCCGCCTCCCACGATGGCGTTGCCCCCATAGAAGCGCGTCCTGTCATCGAAAAGATGCATGGAGCCGCCTCGCCCGCGGCTGCAGCCTTCCTGCTTCCCGTACATTTCCGCCATGATGGCACCCGGCGAAACCCCACGAATCAGGGCGTGACCGTGCTCGCGGTAGGTGGCGACGATGGCGTCTTCGGGGGTCAGAGCCTGCAAGACTCCAACGGCTACCGCCTCCTCCCCGTCGTAAAGGTGCAGGAATCCGCGTATCTTCATGGCGCTGTAAAGCTCGGCGCACTTGGCTTCAAAGCGCCGGATGAGGATCATGGAGCGCAGCAGGTGCAGCGCATGCTCGCGGTCAACTGCCGTCACGCCAGCTTCCTTTGCCGCTGCCTTCTTGGAGCCTTTGGTTCTCATGGGCTTGTCTCCAGCGTGGAGAGGTCGCCTTCGGGCAACCCCATCTCCCGGGCTTTGAGCAGCCGGCGCATGATCTTACCGGCCTTGTTCTTGGGCAGGTTCGGTTGAAACTCGATTTCCTTGGGTGCTACCGCCGACCCGAGCCGCTTTCGCGCAAAACCGATCAGCTCGAGCCGAAGCTCCTCGTTTGGCTCGAACCCGCTCTTGAGGGCCACGAAAGCCTTCACGATCTCCCCGATCATGGGATCGGGCTTTCCGATGACGCCGGCTTCCGCCACGGCAGGGTGCTCCATCAGTGTGCTTTCGACCTCGAACGGTCCGACCATGTGCCCGGCAGTCTTGATGATGTCGTCCGCACGGCCGACGAACCAGAAGTAGCCGTCCGCATCGAGCTTGGCCAGATCCCCCGTGAAATACCAGCCCCCGGCGAAACACTTGCGGTAGCGCTCTTCATCATGCAGGTAAGCCCGAAACATGGACGGCCATCCGGGGCGAAGCGCAAGCTCCCCCTGAGTCCCGGGATCCCGAATCTCTTCCACATGATCCTTGTCGATGCGGCGTACGATGGCTGCATCGATGCCGGGAAGCGGGCGGCCCATGGAGCCGGGCCTGATCTCCATGGAGGCAAAATTGGCGATCATGATGCCGCCCGTTTCCGTCTGCCACCAGTTGTCGTGAACCGGGAGTCCGAGCCCCTTTTCACCCCAAACGACCGCTTCGGGGTTGAGGGGCTCCCCGACGCTGTGGACCAATCGCAGGTGATGCAGGTCGCACTTGAGACGCGGTTCAACCCCGATCCGCATGAGTCTGCGAATCGCGGTCGGGGCCGTGTACCACACCGTGACTTTTTGCGATTCCAGGATCCGGCACCAGCGTTCCGCGTCGAAATCGGCTTCGTCCACGATGTTGGTGATGCCGTGAAGCAAGGGGGCGATGATCCCGTAGGAGGTTCCGGTTATCCACCCGGGGTCCGCGGTGCACCAGAAGACGTCTCCTGGATGGAAGTCCAGGACGTACTTGCCCGTCATGTAGTGGGTGAGGACGGCATTGTGAACATGGACGGCCCCCTTGGGCATGCCGGTTGTCCCGCTCGTGAAGTGAAGCACCGCCATGTCCTCGGGGTCGGTTGGGGGAATCGTGAATGCGTCCGAGGCTTCAGCCATCATCCTTGGAAGGGACAACAGGTTATCGGCAACATGGTCTGGAGCGTCCACGAGGAGCACGCGGCTCAGCTTGGGAAGGCGATCCATGAGCGGGATGATCTTCTGCCGATACTGGCGCTCGGTGGTGACGAGAGCCCGTGCATCCCCGCGGCTCAGGCGTTGGAAGATGGGCTCGGGACCGAAGGCTGAGAAGAGCGGGCAAAAGACGCTTGCATTTTTCAACGTTCCCAACGCAGCAAGGTAGAGCTCGGGCACGCGCCCTGCCAGCGCACAGACCGTGTCTCCCCTCGCGATCCCCAAACCTTTGAGGATGTTCGCAAAGCGACTGGAAGCCCCGCTCAGGTCGGCATAGGTGTAGTCCTGGATCTCCCCTTCACTTCCCAGCCAGCGCAAGGCGATCCGGCTTGCTAGGGGGCCGGCGGCATGACGGTCCACCGCCTCGTGGGCAATGTTCAGTCCCCTGCCCCCCGGAAGTCCGTCCAGCTCTCCTCGGATTGCATCCCAGGAGAATCTGGCGCGGGTCTCATCGTAATCGAGCAGGTTGGGCCGAACAGCGAACGAGGCCACGTGCTTTTTGATTGGCATCCAGAACAAGGTCTACCCCCTCTGTGCTGGCATCGCTTAAACCTTTTCGATCGGTCAGCTTGACCTGCCTCACTGGAGTAGCGGAAGACAGTGGAGGTTCATTGAACTGGTTTGAGCTCGAACTGGAAGAGGGACGATGAAAACTGGAACCTATGATACGAAGAAGGCGGTCTCGCTTGATTGGGTCACCCAGCGCATCACACAAAATAAAATAAGGATCCTGTCTTTCAATGTGAATAAGGCAATGGCACCATTCTGATAGGGGAAAATCCCACCATTCGATGACTGCCCGTGCTGGATCGCTCACTTGGAAGGCACCGTACGCCGGCAGGCCGTACACTGGACACGATCAAGCCTCCCGAATCAGCTGCAGGAGCTCTTCGGCCGAGATCTTTCCGCTGAGGTCGCTTCCGTCAAGGAGGCTGGTGGCGAGGTCACGCTTGTCCTGGTGCAGCTGAACGATCTTCTCCTCGATGGTCCCCTGCGTGACGAGACGGTAAACGGTCACGGGATGCTGCTGCCCGATTCGGTGAGCCCGGTCCGAGGCCTGGTCTTCGACGGCCGGGTTCCACCACGGGTCCATGTGAATCACGTAGTCGGCCGCCGTGAGGTTGAGCCCGAGTCCTCCCGCCTTGAGACTGATCAGGAACAGGTCTCCGCGCCCCGCCTGGAAATCATCCACCTGCTGCTTACGCTCCTTCGGAACCGTACTCCCGTCGAGATAGCGGTAGTCGATGCCCTTTTGATCCAGGTAGCCTCGGATGAGCTGCAGATGGGTTACGAACTGGCTGAACACCAGGGCCTTGTGGCGGCTCTCCAGGAGCTCCGTAACCACTTCTCCGAAAAGCTGCAGCTTGGAGCTCGCCAGTGGACTGTCCGAAAAGACGAGCTTCGGGTTGCAGGCGGCCTGCCGCAACCGCGTGATTTCCGCAAGGATCTTCAGATGCTTCTGGCCGACGGGCGAATTGTCTTTCTCCAGCGTTTCGAGTGCCCGTTGCCGGAGGGCTTCGTAGAAGGATGCCTCTTCGGGGCTCATCTCGACGCGCAGCACCACTTCCGTCCTGGGGGGCAGCTCCTCCAATACCTGGGATTTTAACCTGCGCAGAATGAAGGGCTGAACGAGCTTTTTCAAACGCTTCCTGCTTTCACGGTTCCCGTAGCGCTCGATGGGAATGGCGAACCGCTCGTTGAAGCGCTTGAGGGATCCCAGCAGACCAGGGTTGATAAAGTTGAACAGGGTGTAGAATTCGCTCAGGTGGTTCTCGATCGGGGTTCCCGTGGTGATGAGCTTGAACTCCCCGTTCAGGCTCATGGCGGCCTGCGACCGCTTGGTCATGATGTTCTTGATGGCTTGGGCTTCATCAAGAACGATGGTGCGCCAGGTGCGCGAGCTCAAGAGCTCGGTCTCCAGCTGCAAGAGACCATAGCTGCAAACCAGGACGTCGTGGGCGGCAAGGCTCTTGACGAGCACTTCCCGCTGGGAGCCGCCGAAGACGATGGGGTTTAAGGTCGGCGTGAACCGTCTGGCTTCCGTGATCCAGTTCATGCAGACGGACGTGGGTGCCACAACGAGGGTGGGACCCTCCGTCGCGCGTGCGAGGATGACCGAAAGGGCCTGGAGGGTCTTGCCGAGCCCCATGTCGTCGGCCAGGCAGGCGCCGATGCCGAGATGGGCCAGCCGGGACAGCCAGACGTACCCTTCGACCTGGTAATCGCGCAGCTCGGCCTTCAAGGTCGAAGGCAGAACAGGTTGGATCTCTTGTGCATTGCGGATGGAAAGGAGGCGAGTCTTCCAGCCATCATCGGCGTCCAGGTGGGACAGCTTTTCAGTGAAATCCTCCAAGGCCATCGCCGCCAGGGGATGCATGCGGATTTCCTTGCCCCGACGCTCGGCGTACGATTCCAGATCCTGGAGGCGCTTTCTGAGCTCGTTTGTCAAGGCCAGGAACTGACCTTCACCAAGGGGCACGAAGCGTGACGTGCTTGCTTGGAGGAGCTCCAGGAGCTTGCGCATGTCGAAGACCAGATCCTGGTCCACCTGCAGGTCACCGCTCAGCTCGAACCAGTGGGCCTTGCTGCGTATTTTGAGCCGCAGCTGATCAAAGGAGATCTCCCGCGTGACACGCAGCTTTTCGCCTTCCGGCCACTCAACGACCGCTTCTCCTTTGTCCTGCAAAGTTTTCAGATCCAGAAGGGCTTGGAGGCAGTCCTCCGGATCATCCAGCACCCATTGCCGCTCCGACTCGGGCAGCCGTGCAAGCACGGGGCAAGCCGTCTCGACGGCATCGGCCAGCTCCTTTTCGCGCTTGCGATCCCGCTGCGTCTGGAGCTTCGTGCCTTCCACCTCCGTGAAGATGCTGCTGGCGCCCGTGCCGGGCTTGAGGTAGGGGCCGCCGGTGCCAAAGGGCCTGACGAAGATCTCGAAGCGGAATCCGGTTCCGGAGGGGAGCAGGTGGATGTGCGGAGTGGGGTTCGACTGGACCTCCTTGGCCTCCTTGGAGGTTCCCCCGACGCTCGAGTGAACGAGCATGTGGGAGGAAAGGCCGGCGATGGCGGTCAGCACCTCCTCCTTCGCCGATGAGGGCACTTTCAGTCCCTTGTTTCCCAGGATCTTGGCGATCCGCCTATGGTTCTCCGTGAGCTCGATCACCTTGTACCGCGTCGGGGTCTCCTTGACGATGACGTGCCGCTCCGTGGCGACCGGTGTGGCGAAGCGGATGGAAAGCTGGGAGCCGGACTGGGTGACCGCAACTTCGGGCTCGCCCTTGACGACTTCGATCGGGGTTTCGGGCGAGTCTTCAAGAAACAGGTTCGGATGCCCGATCAGGGCCGGGATCGCCTTTTCCATGTTGAGCGTGTAGCCGGGGCTGTAATACCGGTAGACTTCCCGTTCGACCGCTTGACGCAGCGTCTGGTCCTGCGGGGTCAGGTTGTCGAGACCCGCTCCGGAGGCGAGCCTGGAAAGGGCCACCGGGCGTCCTTTGGTCCAATTGCCCCTGGCGCCGCGCTTCTGCTCGAGGGGCTGGAGGCGCAGGAAGTCCTTATGGAGACCGACGAGCCAGATCAAGCGGGTGTCCGCCGCCGGGGCCCTGGCCTGATCCGCCTGGGAGGTGATCTCGATCAGGGCATGGAGGCTGCGCTGCCACGGCTCTTCGATGCGCAGCGTCGCTACGAAAGACTGCATTCCAGTTTCCGAGCGGACCTTGTCGATGTAGTTGCGGCGAATCGGCGTGTTCTCTTCGACTCGGCACAGCAGCTCGGCACATTCCATGGCCAGCCAGGTCTGACCGACATCCCTGGCCTGGATGAAAAGCTTGCTCAACCGGTCGATCCAGTCCTGCGTCAGGCTTCCCTCAAGGTAATAGTACGCCAGCGACGCAAAGAACAACGACCAGGGGGTTGCGGAGATCGGAAGAGCACACGTCTGAACTCCAGTCACGAGTGGATATC
>CALBZH010000822.1 GCA_937889795.1 uncultured Syntrophobacteraceae bacterium
TTCGACTGAAACCTGAACACTGAAACCTGAAACCAACGGTCTCGAATTGCACGCGCGGATGATGGGGGAGCAGACAACAAGCCCGAAGGTATCTCGTTGCTGGATGAATCAGGAGATGGAGACAGGGGAGTCTCTGAATGATGCGGGGGCTCCCTTGCAGCGGATGAAAGGCGTGTTATATCTTTGCATCGAGCTAGGCGTGAAAGGATTCTGCATAAGAAAGGATGCATCATGAACGACCAAATCTATTACCGAAGTGAGCGCGTTGCCGCGGCTCAGGGGGAATTCGTTCGGAGGGTTTACAACTGGATGGGGCTCGGGCTGGCCCTGACGGCCGTAGTCGCTCTTTACACCGCTTCGAGCACGAGCATGCTCGCGTTCATCCTTGGGAGCCCCATGGTCTTCTTCGGTCTGATCATCGCCGAGCTTGGGCTTGTGATCGCGCTCAGTGCGGGCATCAACCGGATGCAGGCGTCAACGGCGGGGATCATGTTCTTTCTCTATTCGGCCCTCAATGGGCTGACGCTCTCAGTGATTCTGATCGCCTACACCCGTGCGTCCATCGCCAGTACCTTCTTTGTCACCGCCGGAACGTTCGGAGCGATGAGCCTTTACGGGTACACGACGCAGCGTGACCTGACCTCGTGGGGGAGCTTCCTCACCATGGGCTTGATCGGCGTCGTCCTCGCGTCGCTGGTCAATCTCTTTTTCAAGAGCCCGGCGATTTATTGGCTGGTGACGTACGCCGGGATCATCGTGTTTGTGGGACTGGCCGCCTATGATGCTCAAAAGATCAAGGCCATGGCCCTTCAGGGCTTCGGAGACGAACAGGCCGAGCGCAAGGGAGCGATCATCGGCGCTTTGCAGCTCTATCTGGACTTCATCAACTTGTTCCTGCTGCTGCTGAGAATCTTCGGCAGACAAAGAGATTAGGGCTTGTTTCATTCGGACGCTGCCGGCCCATAGGGTTGAGATGGGTCTTGACGTTTACGGGTTCAATGGGTGAGCATTGTACCCGTTTTTCGTTTTCTGGAGCCATCACTATTCATTGTGTATCGGGAGCGCTGAGCTGGAAAAGGAGCGCCACCCGCGAAGAGGACTCATGCAAACACGCCAGGATTTACGCAACATCGCCATTATCGCCCACGTGGATCACGGGAAGACGACGCTGGTGGATGCCATGCTCTGGCAGAGCGGCGTCTTTCGTGACAACGAGCAGGTTTCGGAACGGGTCATGGACAGCCTTGATCTCGAGCGGGAAAAAGGCATCACCATCATGGCCAAGAACACCGCCGTGACCTACAAAGGAGTCAAGATCAATATTGTGGACACGCCGGGGCACGCCGATTTCGGCGGAGAAGTCGAGCGCACCCTGAACATGGTCGACGGGGTGATGCTTCTGGTCGATGCCACGGAAGGGCCACTTCCTCAGACGCGGTTCGTGCTGGGCAAGGCCCTGGAACGCGGGCTGCCGCCCATTTTGGTGATCAACAAGATCGACCGGCCCGACAAGCGCATCACGGAAGTGCTCGATGAAGTGTATGATCTGTTCATCGACTTGGACGCGTCCGAGGAGCAGTTGGACTTTCCTGTTCTTTACACCAATGCGAAGGCCGGAATCGCTCTCACGGATCCGGAAGGAGAGGGACGCGACCTGGTACCCCTCTTCGAGGCGATTCTTGCGTCCATCCCCGCTCCATCCTACGATCCTGACGGGTCGCTGCAGTTTCTGGTTACCAACCTGCACTACAGCGACTACGTCGGCAGGATCGCGGTGGGCAAGATTGTGAGCGGCGCGTTGCAGCGCGGGCGGGAGGTGGCGCTCCTCAAAACGGGGGAGGTTCTCCGCAAGGCTTCCTTGAGCGTGGTCTACACCTATGAAGGGCTGAACCGTGTCGAGCGCGACAGCATCCAGGCCGGTGATATCGCGGCAGTGGCGGGCGTGGACGACGTCTACATTGGGGATACCCTGGGCGATCTTGTGGATCCGCGGCCGCTGCCCACCATCACGGTCGAGGAGCCGACCATTTCGATGGTCTTCTCCGTGAATACCTCGCCCTTTGCCGGCAAGGAAGGCAAGTACCTGACTTCCCGGCACATCAAGGAACGGCTGGACAAGGAGCTCCTCTACAATGTGAGCATCCGGGTGGAGCAGGCGGAAAACCGCGATTCGTTTCGGGTCGGCGCACGGGGGGAGTTGCAGTTGGCGGTGCTGGTTGAGACCATGCGGCGGGAAGGATTTGAGCTCTCCCTTTCCAAGCCCAAGATCATCACGCGGAGCGAGAACGGGCAGCTCCTTGAGCCGATGGAGCTTGCCGTGGTGGACCTCCCGGAAAAGTTCGTCGGGATTGTCACGGAGATGCTCAGCGGACGACGTGGTCAAATGACCAAAATGGTCAACAACGGCTTCGGGCGCGTTCGGCTCGAGTTCGAAATCCCTTCGAGGGGGCTCATCGGTTTTCGGAGCCAGTTTCTGACCGATACCCGTGGAACCGGCATTCTGAACACACTGGTCATCGGCTACACGCCCTATGCCGGAGAAATCAGTGGTCGCCCGAACGGAGTGCTCATCTCCGACCGATCGGGCCGGGCAGTGACATATGCCATCTTTCATCTGCAGCCGCGGGGCACCATTTTCGTCAACCCCGGAGACCCCGTCTATCCGGGCATGATCGTGGGCGAAAATTCACGGTCCACCGACATGTGGGTCAACATCACGAAAGAAAAGAAGCTCACCAATATCCGGGCTGCAGGCTCGGATGAGGCACTGCGACTTATCCCACCCCGTCAATTCACTCTCGAGCAGGCCATGGAGTATATCAGCGACGATGAGCTTGTCGAGGTCACACCGCTCTCCATAAGGCTTCGCAAAATGGGAGGCCGATAGGGATCGATCCTCGTATCGCTGTTGACCGCGGCCCCTGTTGAAGAGTAGAGAAGATCAAGAGGTGCTGGGGAGGCAGTCGAAACGAGTCGAAATTCGGTTATCAAGAGCTGGCGGTCCGCGGTTGAAGCTTGTCATTACGATAGACGTGGAAGAGGAGGGGCTTTTCCGCCGGAGCTACAGCCGAGGGCCTCAGGGGGTTCAAAACGTTGCGCACCTACGTCGCATCGAGCCCATCAGTAGGGAGCTCGGACTGCCTTTGACGTTGCTGGTCACCCATTCGGTGGTTTGCAGTCCCTCCTGCCAGGATGTGCTGCGTTTTTGGCGCGATGCGCTTCGAGCGGAAATCGGCGCCCATCTGCATCCTTGGAGCACGCCGCCGTTTCATCACACGGCCCATCCCGAGCCGGTCTTATCGGACCTCATCCCGGAATCCGTGCTCGGCGCCAAGATGGAAACCCTTCTGGCCGCTTTGTGGCACCACCTCGGAGTCGTTCCGCGTGCGTTCCGGATGGGACGGTTTGACTTAGGATCGCGGGTGACGAGACTTTTGCCGCAATATGGCTTTTGGGTTGACAGCAGTGTTGTTCCCTTGAGGACCGATCATGGGGTTGATCATTTCCTCGCTCCCCGGGATCCTTTCTGGCTGGATGCTCCCGGTGAGCAACGCTCCGTCCTCGAAGTCCCCCTCACCATGATCCCTATTTCGAACAACATGCCGCCTGCTGCATATCGAGCGGCCCAGGTTTTGCCGCCGCGGATGGCTGCACTGTTCCTGTCGACGTTCAGACACATGGCCGTTGTCGGCATTCATCCCGCCTGGTATCCTCTAGCCTCCATGAAATGGGCGGCTTGGCTTCACCGTCGGCGCGGCGGACATGTGCTCAACATGTTTCTGCACTCCTCTGAGCTCGCACCCGGTGCGACCCCTCGGTTCGCCACCGAAGCTGCCGTGCGTCGTCTGGTTAACAAAATGGTCGCGTTCCTGAAATGGCTTATTCGAACGGGTCCGGTGGAGCCTGTTCGCTTGTCCGATCTTCATCCAGGGCACCGTCCTTCCCCGTGAAAGGCAGCATGGTTTGAATGGCGACCCATTTGAGATTCCAGGACAGTCGTCAACGAGGCATCTTGAAATGAAGAACAAGAAATTGATCATGACGCTTCTGGTGCGGGATGAAGTTGATATTGTCCAATGCAACATTGAGTTCCATCTTCGAATGGGGGTTGATTTTATCATTGCTACAGATAATGGATCCCGAGATGGAACTCGAGAGATACTTGAAAAATATAGAGAAAAAGGGGTTCTGCACCTGATTGACGAAGGTCGGCACGATATGAGCCAGGCAGAGTGGGTCAATCGAATGGGCTCCATCGCTTGCGAACAGTACGGTGCCGATGTCATCTTTCATTGTGATGCGGATGAATTATGGCTTCCAAAATCTGGAAATTTGAAGCATGAAATATTAAAAAGATCTGAAAATATATTGAGTGTCCATGTTAAGCAAGTCTTATTGATTGACAAGAATGGTGAAGAGCGATTTCCTGAAGATTCACGATTTGTAGTCACCAAACCGATAGATATCATGGATGATTTTCAATCTAACAATTTTTTATTATATCGAGCCCTGCCAAAGGTAATATTTAAATCAGACAAAATTAAATTTGAAGTTTCAATGGGAAACCATTCCGTTACTAATGCGCTTCCAGAAAATAGCGTCGGTGTATCGCAGGATATCGTCATCTATCATTTTTTGCTAAGAAGTAAGCAGCAGTTCTTCAGGAAGGTGGTGAACGCTGGAAGCGCTCTCGAGAGAAATCCTCAGTTGGATCAGAGGATCAGTTTTCATGTACGGCATTGGTATGATCAATACAAAAAGGGGTTATTGGAGGGAGAATATCACAAGATGCTGGTCAGCTATTGTGATGTTCAGTATTTGCTGAGACTAGGTCATATTCAGTGTATCGACATTCAATCTATTATGCATGATGGGAGATCTAAAATTGGTGACTGGATGCTCTATCATCAAAACGTGAAATCCAAGTTTACTCTTCATTGTAAAGAGAATAGATGGCCCCTTTCTAATTTTATTCTTTATGATTTGGTTAGAAACTTACAGCCTGAGCTTATGATTATGCTTGGGGGCGGGAGGAGTGATTGTGTTCACTCTGCGTGTCAGGCGGCACGCGATAGCTCACTCGCCATGGAATTATGTCTCGTTGATCCGTGCCTGAATGATAAATTTGTGGAAATCAATGGGAAATCATTCAGGACTGAATTAGACGATATTGTCGGTCAATATGGACAAGCGATTAACATTCACTGGTTGGCGAAGGGTTGTGATAAAATTGATGAAGATTTTGTAGAATCATCAATAGATATACTTCAGGTTGTAGGCTTTGAATTTATGGATAGTGTTATAAATGATTTTCAGAGGTGGTTGACTAAGATAAAACATGGCGGATGTATTGTTCTGAATAATTTTTATTTTAGATATCATGGAATATCATGTCAATATTTCAGAGACATGGTTTTGAGGCAAAACGAAAATGTGAAATGGATTGAATCGCATGGGCTTGTTATGTGTTTTAAGGATGGTGATAATTATAGGAAATTTAACGATTGGAGAGAGCCATCGGTGCTGTATTATTTAGATGTTTTAGACAATGAAAAGAGTGGTTACATTATTGATGACATAGATGATGTAATTGGTGATTATGGATATAAAAAGGAACAGGTTTTTAGTCTAGAACGGCAGCTGTGGGCTGCTCATGATGAAATAAAGAGAATGAATCATGAGATAAATATTCTCTGTAATTCGGTCAGCTGGAGGGTGACGGCTCCTTTGCGTCTATTTAAACAGTACTTTCCGCGATTGTGTGCGTGGATTAGACGCTTCATGGTGCAATAAGAGGGCATGATTCTGCCGCCAAAGCCTTCGGATGGTTCTAGAGGACAAGGGGCATCAATGCATAAGGACCAGAAGATCATTGTGGTCATGCCCGCCTACAACGCGGCGCGAACCCTGCTTATGACTTACGAGGAAATCATGGCTCAGGAGATTGTGGACCTGATCATCATCGTCGATGATGCGAGCCATGATGAAACGGTGCGGATTGCCAGGGCGCTGCCTCGGACGAAGCTGCACATCCATGAGAGTAACCGCGGGTACGGCGCGAATCAGAAGACCTGTTATCAGCTGGCACTGCAGGAAGGGGCGGACATCATCATCATGGTCCACCCGGACTACCAATACACCCCAAAGCTCATTCCCGCCATGGCATCCCTCATCGGCAACGGCCTTTACCACTGTGTTCTCGGGTCGAGGATTCTGGGCGGCCATGCGTTGTCGGGAGGGATGCCGCTCTGGAAGTATGTCGCCAATCGAATCCTCACTCTGGCGGAGAACCTCCTGCTTGGGGCGAAGCTCTCCGAATACCACACGGGATACCGTGCCTTTTCCCGCGAGCTGCTCGACCAGCTGCCCTTTGACGCAAACTCCGATGATTTTGTGTTTGACAATGAAATGCTCACACAGATTCTCTGGCTGGACTACCGAATCGGCGAGGTGAGCTGTCCGACGAAATACTTCGCGGAAGCCTCGTCGATCAATTTCTTGCGGAGTCTAAAGTACGGCATGCAGTGCCTGGTTACGGCTGTCAAGTTTCGGCTGGCAAGAGCGCGGGTGATTGAATCGCGTCTCTATCCATCGGCGGTGCGGCGATGGGATGGCCGGGAATCGCAAGCCAATCGGACCTGTCCCCCTTAAGGGCTCTTATGGGTGTGCCATCATTGATCACGGTTTCCGTCGTCAGTCATTTACACGGCCGCCTTGTTGTCAGTCTTCTCGATGACATTCAAAACCACTGTGGCGAGCTTGTGGAAGTCTTGGTGACCTTGAATGTTGATGAGCCGTTGACGTTGGATAGGGGCCGTTATGACTTCCCGATTCACGTCGTTCTGAACGACAAGGGACGAGGATTTGCGGCCAATCACAATGCCGCTTTCAGGAGGAAGCGGGGCTCCTATTTTTGCGTCATAAACCCCGATGTCAGGATGCGGTGCAACCCGTTTCCGGCACTCCTTGAGTGCTGCAGGGAGCGGGAAATCGGGTGCGTGGCACCCAGGGTGCTCGACTCTTCTGGCAGGATCGAGAAAAGCGCCAGGAGTTTTCCGACCCCGAAGAGTCTTGCCCGGAAGGCTCTGGGCTGTGAGTCGACCCGGGCAGATGAGGCAATCGGCGAGGGCTGCCAGTTCCCGGACTGGGTGGCCGGCATGATGATGCTGTTTCCGGCGGCGGCATACGAGGCGGTCTCTGGCTTCGATGAAGCGTACTATCTGTATTACGAGGACGTGGACATCTGTGCGCGTCTATGGGGGGCCGGGTACAAGGTGGCTCTGTGTCCGCAGGCTCATGTGGTGCACGATGCGAGGCGCGATAGCCACCGCAATCCGAGATACATGGCGTGGCATCTTGCCAGCATGCTCCGCTTTTTCGGGAGGAAATGGGTGGGCTATTCTCATTGCGGACGCGGATTGCGGCGATGAAGTCCGTGCTGGTGACCGGCTCGGACGGTTTTGTGGGACGCAGGCTCTGTCCGGCAATGGCGGGCCGAGGCTATTGTGTGACCGCCGCCGTGCGAAAACAACCCGTGCATGCCATTCACGGAGCGACCAAGGTTGCTCCCGTGGGTGACATCGCACTCGACGTAGACTGGATGCCTGTTTTGCGAGGGATTGAGGTCGTTGTCCATCTCGCCGGACGAGCGCATGTCGCGAGCGAGGCTTCAGGGGTGTCTTTTCAAGAATTCCGCAGAGTCAACGTGGAGGGATCGCGGCGGCTGGCGGAAGCGTCGCTTCGGGCGGGGGTTGAGCGGTTTGTCTATGTCAGCAGCATCAAAGTGAATGGGGAATGCACCGGAGCGCGTCCTTTCAGGGAAGAGGATGCGCCTGATCCGCACGGTCCGTATGCTGTTTCAAAGTGGGAGGCGGAAGGGGTGCTGAGAGAGCTTTCAGCACGGTCGGGCATGAGCGTTGTCATTGTGCGTCCTCCGCTGGTGTATGGTCCTGGTGTCAAAGGAAATCTGTTGAGGCTCATGAAACAGATCGACATGGGGGCTCCGTTGCCCCTGGCGGGCATCGCCAACCGCAGGAGCATGATCGGCCTCGACAATCTCGTGGATGCCTTGGTGCTCGTCTCCACGGCAGCAGCTGCTGCAGGCCAGACCTTTCTTGTCAGTGATGATGAGGCGGTATCAACCACGGAGCTCGGATGCTGCATCGCGAGAGCCTTGGGCAAGACTGCCCGTTTTTTCACGTTGCCAAGGAGCTTGATTCCTCTCCTGGCTGCCCACAGTCCTTCCTTGGGGGCCGTGCTTCAACGTCTCACGGCTTCTCTGATCGTAGACAGCTCCAAAATTCGAAATGTCCTCCACTGGGTACCCCGCCAGTCGTTCACGGATGGGATCGATTCGATGGCCCGGGCCTACCGTAATGCCAAGAGAGCATGAACCCTAAGCGCATCTTCGACCTCACCCTCGGGCTCTTCTTGCTGATGATCCTGGCAATCCCGGCAATCATCATCGGCATGGCGATCAGAATCACGTCGCCTGGCCCGATTCTCTACCGATCAAACCGGATCGGCAAGGACAACACCCAATTTGTCATGTATAAGTTTCGTACCATGAATGCAGGGACCCCGGTGGTCGCAACGCATCTCCTGCAAGACCCAGGACAGCACCTTGCACCGTTGGGAGCCGTCCTGAGGAGGACGAGCATGGACGAAATCCCCCAGCTCTATAATATTCTGAGGGGCGATATGAGCTTTGTGGGTCCCCGGCCCGCCTTGTTCAATCAGTATGATCTCATTTCCATGAGGACCCGCTTGGGGGTTCATCGGCTCCTTCCCGGACTCACCGGTTGGGCTCAGGTTAACGGGCGAGACGATCTCCCGATTCCGGTGAAAGTCACATTTGACCGCTTCTATCTGCAGAACAGAGGTTTGTTATTTGATCTGCGTATTCTGCTTCTGTCCTTGGTTAAGGTGCTCAAGAAAGAAGGGGTTAGTCACTAGATCTCCCATGATTTTATCCATAGAAAAGATCCTTCAGGCAAGTCAAGTCAAGCGAGTGCTGTTCTTTATATTATGTGATTCAATTATCATAACTTTTTCACTCTATTTTGCTTTTCTTGTCCGGTTTGAATTTGTTATTCCTCAACTTTATAAATCTATGTTTTATTCGGCACTTCCATTTTTTATCCTATTTAAGCTAATCATCTTTGCCATGTTTGGCCTTTATAAGATCACGTGGCGCTATGTGGGCATTCATGAGCTGTATTTTGTGTATTTGTCATCCGCTGTAGCGGCATCGATCCTGATGATCATGATTCTGATTCCCTATGAGCCCCGATTTTCGGAATGGCCGATTCCGTTCATCAGCGGTTTTCCAAGAAGCGTATTCTTTGTGGACGCGCTTGTGTGCTCCGTGCTGCTTTCGGGGCTCAGGGTGTCAAAGCGCTTTTATCTCGAAAGGCTCGTTCACAAGAGCGGATACAAGAAAGGAATCAGATCGGAAGAGCGTCGTGTAGGGAAAGAGTGTAGATCTCGGTGGT
>CALBZH010000823.1 GCA_937889795.1 uncultured Syntrophobacteraceae bacterium
AACTTTCGCCTGCTCGGTTACGTTGCCTTCCTGGGCATTCCCCTCGCTTTCTTCTTCAGAAAGGCCGGAAAGCCCGGAGCCGGTAGTGCGGCGGTTTCCGATTGAGATGCTACGGTCCTCCCTGCCCGCATTGTTCCCGCGTGCTACCCGTGGAACCGCTTCATTTTGCGGCTGGCCCTCGTTGGGATTTGCGTTGAGAAACATGAAGGAAAGTTGTATACTTTGACGTCACATTCATGTTTGTCGACCAAAGGGCTCATGTAGGAGGTCAAGTGATGGAAAACGGCAAGCTGCCCAGGCGAGAAAGAGAGAAATTGCGGCAGCGTCAAGAGATGCTTGCGGCCGCCCTCGATCTGTTCTCGGACAAGGGGTTCCATAACGTTTCCATGCACGAGGTGGCCGCAAAGGCCGAGTTTGCCATCGGAACACTCTACAAATTTTTTCAGAACAAGGAGGATCTTTACAAAGCCCTTGTTCTCGAGCAATGCGAAAAGTTCCACGAGGCCTTCACGCGGGCGGCTGAAAAGTCGGACGATGAGATTGAAAAACTGAGGAATTTCGTCCGTACCAAAGGGGAGCTTTTTCGAGACAACCTCCCCTTCGTTCGCCTTTACCTTGCCGAGAGCCGGGGGGCAAGCTTCAACATTAAGGCGGGCCTGGATGAGGATGTGCGGCAAGGCTATTACGATCTCCTGGAGAGACTTGCCTCGATCTTCGAGAGCGGAATCAGGAACAAACGGTTCCAGCCCATCGCCACTCCCTACCATCTGGCAGTTGCTCTCGACAGCACCGTTAACGCGTTTCTTCTTCTTTGGCTCGATGCGCCCGAGCGTTATCCCTATCCGGATAATCCGGAGGCTGTTTTGGATATTTTCTTCAAGGGACTGGCGGACTCGTGACTTTATCGAGTGTCTCCGAGCCAAGTACACTCATGACGGACATTCAGGAGGTCTCTAATGCAGTCAGGTAAGAATAACGTAGCGTTTAAGTGGACTCTGGCATCGATGGCTCTATCGAGCCTTCTTTTGCTGTCGAGCTGTGAAAGCGGCCACGGCCAGCAGCCGCCCGCCCAAGCTCCGGTTCCGGAAGTAGCCACGGTGACCATTGAGCCTCAGCAGGTTGAGCTGAGCACCGAGCTTCCGGGGCGCACCTCCGCCTATCTTGTCTCGGAAATTCGGCCGCAGGTCAATGGCATCATACAGAAGCGGATGTTCAAGGAGGGCTCCGATGTGAAAGCCGGTGACCTCCTTTATCAGATCGATCCCGCTCCTTTCCAGGTGGCCCATGACTCCGCAAAGGCCTCTCTTGGCAAAGCCCAGGCAAACCTCCCGGCGATCCGATCGAAGGCTGACCGTTACAAGGAGCTGCTCGTCGACAAGGCGGTGAGCAGACAGGATTACGACGATGCGACAGCCTCCGTGCAGCAGGCTCAGGCCGAAATCGAATACTGGAAAACGCAGGTTGAAGCGGCCCGAATCAATTTGGGCTACACGCGAGTCACAGCACCCATCTCGGGGCGCATTGGAAAGTCGAGTGTGACGGACGGTGCGCTCGTAACGGCCTATCAGCCCACCTCCCTTGCCACCATTCAGCAGCTCGATCCCATCTATGTGGACGTGACCCAATCTTCCAACGAGCTTCTGCGCCTGAAGCGCAACCTGGAAACGGGTCAGCTCAGCGCGGATGGCAACAATGGGAAGAAAGTCCGAATCCTCCTGGAAGATGGAGCACCGTATCCCTTGGAGGGCACACTGCAATTTCGCGACGTGACGGTGGAGCCGACAACCGGATCTTTCACCGTGCGCATCGTCGTCCCTAACGCGGATCACATGCTCCTGCCGGGCATGTTCGTGCGGGCTGTTGTGCAGGAGGGTATCGCCGAGCAGGCTATTTTGGTTCCCCAGCAAGGGGTGAATCGAACACCGAAGGGGGATCCTTTTGCGCTGGTCGTAGATGAGACGGGAAAGGCCCAGCAGCGCATGCTGACGCTCAATCGCGCCATCGGCGACAAATGGTTCCTCTCTTCCGGCCTCTCGATTGGAGAGCAGGTGATTGTCGAGGGCCTGCTGAACATCCGACCGGGCGTCGTCGTGAAGGCCGTTCCCATGGTCAGCTCGAAAGGCGGAGTCGAAGCAGCGAACGTAAAGCACACAGCAGCGGAATCAAAATAACGGAGGACCTCGATGCTATCTAAGTTCTTTCTGGACCGTCCGGTCTTTGCTTGGGTTATTGCCATCATCATTATGGTGGCCGGCGGTCTGGCGATTTTCAATTTACCCATCTCCCAGTATCCGCCCATCGCTCCTCCATCCATCGCAATCGACGCCTTCTACCCGGGTGCTTCCGCACAGACTGTCGAGGACAGCGTGATCCAGATCATCGAGCAGAAGATGACCGGATTCGACAGGCTGCTCTACATGACGGGCACCAGCGATGCTTCGGGAAGCGGGAG
>CALBZH010000824.1 GCA_937889795.1 uncultured Syntrophobacteraceae bacterium
GAGATATCCACTCGTGACTGGAGTTCAGACGTGTGCTCTTCCGATCTTACCAGGAGGACACGCGCAATGTCGAAAAGCTCGCGAGCCTCATCGCCGAGATCAACGCACGCGGCTACAATCCGTACGCCGAATCACCCTGAGACGCAGCCGCCTCGTGCTATGTGGACTCGTCCACAGTGATCAGAGACAATTCACCGCGGAGGACGCGGAGAACGCAGAGGAGGCAAAGGATCGACCATGTGCTACGTCGACTTCACTGTAACACCCCCCACCCCCCTTGAGGGGGAATCCAAGGGGGTGTCCTCTGCGCTCTCTGCGGTGAGCTATTTTTTTAGGAGCCTTGTCCTATGATGGATCGTGAACGTGTCACCCCCCAAATGAAGACCCGCGAGATCCTCGACTTTCTGCGCCGGACGGACGGCTATTTTTTGACGAACAACGAGCGGGACGTCTCCCAATCCGACTTCAAGTGTCGGCTCATGCCCCACACGACGCTCCGGGTGGCGCCCTACCGGGATGACACGGGCTATTTCGCGTTCGAGATTTCGGGCGGTGCTTCGATCCACGTCGATCTCATGCGCAAGCAGATCAACCCGTTCGAAAAGCTCCGGCTGGTCCGCAAAGCCATGCCGCACACCCTGCTCCAGACCGTGTGCCGCGGCCGGAACCTCTTCGGGTATCGCCCTTACCCCGACAACGTGCTGCGCATGACCGTCCGGCTCTTCGCCCGTTACATCGACGTCTGGCGGCTGTACGATTTCATGAATCACGTCCCCAACCTGAAGGTGGTTGCCGAGGAAGTACAGCGGGCAGGGAAGATCCTGATGCCGTGCATCTGCTTCAGCACCGGCGCGGGACACACGGACGAATTCTACGTCGCCAAGGTGGGAGAGATTCTTTCGACACTCGGCGAAGACATCATCCTGTGCATCAAGAACCACTCGGCGGTGGGGTCTCCCCGGCGCATCACGCAGCTGGTGGAATCCATTCGCAAGGCCTTCCCGGACTTGCTCCTTGCCTACCATGGCCACAATACCGACGGCAATGACCTCGGCCGCATGGCCCAGGCGGTATTGGCCGGCGTCAAGATCGTCGAGGTCTCCGACCATGGGCTTGGCGGGATGTACAGCCAGGCTCCGGCCTTAAGCCTCATGCAGGTTTTGACGGACTACGGGCTCAAAGCGCCGGGATTCAAGGTCCAGCCCCTTGTCGACGCATCGGATCTTCTGCGGCGCGAAAGGCGGCTCTACGACCGATTCGAAAGCCCCTACCGAGGCTTCGACCCGACGGTCAAACGCCACAAACTGACTGGAGGCGCGGCCAGTATCGCCTTTGAGCAAGCCGAGCAATACGGTCTCCTGGAGCGGATCCACGAGGTCTTCACCGAGCTCGTTGCGGTCAACCGCGAGATGGGAAATATCTGGTCGGTCACTCCGGGAAGCCAGATTCTCTGGACCACCGCCGTGAACAACGTGCTCCACGGGCGCTACGAGAAACCCTCCGACGACCTCAAGCGGCTTCTCCTCGGCCGCTACGGCCCCTTCCCCTTCTATGAGCCCCAGGACTGGATCTTCCAAAAAGTCCTGGAAGCGAACCGGACGGACGGCAAGAAGTGGCACCAGATCTTGTCCGAGGAGGCAGGCATCCAGGATCTCCCCGACGAGGACGTGGATCATCGCAAACGTCAGCTCGAAGCGCAGCTCAAACGGCCCGTGAACGAAGAGGAGCTGTGCCTTTACCTGCAATTCCCGCGGGACGCGATGGAATATTTCCGGTTCGAAGACCGTTTCGGGAAAACGTGGCTCATTCCTCCCGACATTTGGTATCGGCGCGGCGGCTTCGCGGACGGGACACGGATCAGCCTTCCGGACTACGACGGCAAGACCCACCAGATCGATGTCGTCTCCACGCGTCATTCGGGTGATCTCGTCCACACGTCCCTGCTGGTGGACTATCACTTTCAAACGTACACGACGCCCGTTGGGACCAAGAAGACCTGAGCCCGTTGACCGGTCAATTCCCCCCTTCAGGGGGGCCAGGGGGGTGTCATGACGTCCGAAAAATGCTGATTCCGCGGCAGTTTCGACACCCCCCTGCCCCCCTGAAGGGGGGAATGAAAGCTATCGCCGCGCTCTACTCGCCCTCGATGTTGGCCAGAGAGGTCATGGCTCGCAGAAGAATCATCCCCTACAATCCGAAGTTGGTCCCCCTGGCAAGACAGCTTCGAAAGAACGGAAATCTCGCCGAGGTATTGCTCTGGAACCAGATCAAGAATAGGCAAGTGAAAGGCTATAAGTTCCTGCGCCAATCCCCGATGGACGAGTACATTGTCGATTTCTTCTGTCCGGACCTCATGTTGGTGATCGAAATCGATGGCACAACGCACGACAACAAGCTGACAGAGGACAAGCAGCGACAAGCACGACTGGAGACGTTTGGGGTGCGATTTCTTCGATTCTGGATCCCGATGTGAGACAAAACCTGATTTCAGACAAACAACCATGATCGAGCCCACCATCGACCTGTTCATCGATTACCTTTCCGTGGAGCGGGGGCTCAGCGGGAATACGCTGCAGGCCTACAGCTCGGACCTGGCGGAGCTGAGCGGAGCCATCCGCGAAACCCTGGGGATCACCGACTGGGCGCAAGTCTCGCGTGAGCACCTTCTCGGTCACATGGATCGCCTTGCGGCCACCCTTTCTGAAAAGAGCCGCGCCCGGAAGCTGGCGTCCATCCGCTCGTTCTTCAAATTCCTGGAAGCACGCGGGATCGTTTCCGAGAACCCCGCCGGCCGCATCCGTTTCCCCAAGACATCGCGACGACTTCCCCACGCCTTGTCGTTCGAGGAGGTCGAGACCCTGCTGGCGCAGCCCGACCCATCCCGCCCTCTGGGACAGCGGGATAGAGCCATATTCGAAATGATGTACGCAACGGGACTTCGAGTCAGCGAGCTCACGGAGCTCACGTTGCGACAGGTCCACATGGATGCGGGATATGTGATCCTTCGAGGCAAGGGGGACAAGGAGCGTGTCGTTCCCATGGGCGAATACGCCGCGGAGGCGCTCAAGGCGTATTTGATCGACGCCAGGCCGGCTCTCGGGAAGAAAGGCAAGCCCCCCCACGTCTTTCTGAACCATCGGGGCGAGAAATTGAGCCGGCAGGGGATCTGGAAGATCATCAAGCAGCACGCCCTGAAAGCCGGCATCCGCCAAAGCCTGACGCCCCACATGCTTCGGCATTCCTTTGCGACCCACCTGATCGAAAATGGTGCCGACCTTCGGTCCGTTCAAACGCTGCTCGGGCACGTGGATATTTCCACGACTCAGATCTATACTCACGTGGCTCGTGCCCGGCTGAAAGAGATCCACAAGCAGCATCATCCGAGGGGATGATCAGTACAGTGCGGCGACAGTCTTTATTCCCCCCTTCAGGGGGGCGCAGGGGGGTGTCTAAACTGCCGCAGCACCAGCATTTTTCGGACGTCATAACACCCCCCCGCCCCCCTCAAAGGGGGAATGAAGATGACGATTTGTGCCCCGCGGCGCTGGGAGAAAACCTCGTTGATGATACTGAGTCACTTAAGTGATATCTCGTGATCGTCACGAAATATCGCCTCTCCTCAACCACCCCCTGGAGGCGCACGGTGATCGACCTCATGGCCTCAAATCCTTCTCGATCGGATGACAGGAACGCGACATGGAAGTGATCACGACCCACGTGAATGCGGACTTCGACGCGATGGCTTCCATGATTGCCGCGAAGAAGCTCTACCACGATGCCGTCTTGGTCTTCCCGGGCTCGCAGGAACGGACTCTGCGGAATTTCTTCATCAAATCCACCATGTACTTGTATGACTTCCGGAGGATCCGCGACCTGGATCTCGACGAGGTCCGACGGCTGATCATCGTGGACACGCGCCAAATGTCCCGGATCGGCCGATTCGACACACTCGTCGGCCGCAACGGTGTTGAAATCATCATCTACGACCACCACCCGGACGCAGCGGACGACATCCAGGCCGACCAGCTCGTCTGGAAGCCCGTCGGAGCCAGCGTGACGATCCTGACCCAGATCCTCCGCGAGCGCCAGATCGCGCTCACCCCCGAGGAAGCGACCATCCTCAGCCTCGGGCTTTTTGAGGACACGGGGTCTTTTACCTTCAACTCGACCACGCCCGAAGATTTCGAAGCCGCGGCCTACCTGCGCCGCCGCGGAGCGGACCTCAACGTGATCTCCGACATCATCAGCCAGGAGCTCACGCCCGAGCAGGTGACCGTCCTGAACGAGATGATCCACACGGCGAAAACGATGAACATCCACGGCATCGACGTGTGCGTCGTGTCCGTCTCCCTCGAAAGATATTTGGGGGATTTCGCCCTGCTCGTCCACAAATTCAAGGACATCCATAACCTCGATGTGGTGTTCGCGCTCGCCCGCATGGACGACCGGATCTACTTGGTCGGCCGGAGCCGCATCCCCGAGGTGAACGCCGGCCAGATCGCCTCGTATTTCGACGGCGGAGGCCACGCGACCGCCGCATCCGCCGCCATCAAGGATCTGACCCTCGTGCAGGCCGAAAACCGTCTGATCGAGGTCCTGAGAAGTTGTATCAACCCATTTCCCACGGCCGAGCACCTCATGACGAGCCCCGCCATCACGGTGGACATCAATGCCACTATCGGGGAGGCCGAGCAGGTGATGGTCAAGTACAACATCAACTCCATGCCCGTCCTGGAGAACGGCAAAGTCGCGGGCGTGATCAACCGCCAGTTCCTGGAAAAAGCGATTTTTCACGGACTTGAAAAGCAGTCCATGCGGGAGTTCCTGAACCCGGATTTTGCGATCGTCCAGCCCACGGCAACGCTGCTCGAGATCCAGACGTACCTCGTCGAGCATCAGCAGCGGATCCTTCCCGTGGTTCAGGACGGCGTTCTGGTCGGCGTCATCACGCGCAGGGACCTGCTGAACTTTCTGGTGAGCGATCAATCGGTTACGCCAAGACCCCTGTATGGCGAACGGGACGAAGCCCAGACCCAGGCCCACTGGCCCAAGCGCAAGAACGTCGCGGGCGCCCTGCGGGAGCAGCTCTCACGTCCCATTATCGATCGCCTCAAGCAGTTCGGTGATCACGCCGAGCGGCTTCATTTCAAGGCCTACATCGTCGGCGGCTTTGTGCGCGATCTGTTGCTGCGTCGACCGAACCTGGACATCGACATCGTCGTCGAGGGCGACGCCATGGAGTTCGCCCGCACGTTCGCCCAGCAGCACGACGTTCGCACTCGAAGTCACAAGAAGTTCAACACGGCCATGATCATTTTTCCGGACGGACTGCGGGTGGACGTCGCCACGGCTCGGTACGAGTACTACCAGCATCCCGCTGCCCTCCCCGTCGTCGAAGCCGGCTCGCTAAAGCTCGACCTCTACCGGCGGGATTTCACGATCAACACCCTCGCGATCGGGCTCAATCCGGATCAGTTCGGCCACCTCATCGACTTCTTCGGCGGGCAGCGGGACTTGAAAGACAAGGCCATCCGCGTCCTGCATAATCTGAGCTTCGTCGAGGACCCCACGCGGATCCTGCGGGCGCTTCGCTTCGAACAGCGATTCGGCTTCCGCATCGGCAAGCAGACCACGGCCCTGATCCGAAACGCCATCCGCATGGGACTTCTCCAGAAGCTTGGCGGCTATCGCCTGTTCCACGAAGTGCAGCTGATCCTCATGGAGGACGATCCGGTCCCGGTCCTCCGCCGTATGGCCGAGCACGGTGTCTTGGCGGTCTTTTCGCCCAAGATGCGGTTCGACCTGAAGATGGAGGACCTCTTCGCCCGCTTGAAGGAAGTCATCTCGTGGTACGGGCTGAGCTTTCTCGGAGAGCACCTCGAGCCATGGTGGGTCTATTTCCTGGGCCTTATGACGCGGCTGCCCAAGGAGGATCTCGCCGAGGCATCGGCCCGGCTGGAGCTCACGCCCACGCTGCGCGAGCGTCTCCAGTGGGTTTGCAGGCGCGCGGAGGAAGTCTTGTGGGGGCTTTTCCAGTTGCCCGATTACCGACCGAGTGATATCTATCGGGCTCTTCAGCCCTTCAGGGCCGAGGAGCTGCTTTTCCTGATGGCGAGAACGCAGCGTGAAGAAACCCGGAAGGCGATCAGCCATTATTTGAGCCGCTACCGTGAAATGAAATCCGAGATTCGCGGACAGGATCTGAAGGACCTGGGTGTTCCCCCCGGTCCCGTCTACAAGAAGATCCTGGACGAGATCCTCGACGGGCGTTTGAATGGCGAGCTGAAGAGCCGCCAGGACGAGCTGGATTACATCCTGCGCCTGTATCCCGGGATTCTCAAGACGGCTCCGGACGGACGCCCCCCCGTGCCGGCGGAGTGAAGCACAGCCCATGGTCGGAAACCTCATCGCGAACGCGACTCTGTATGTCGTTCCCCTGCTGCTGGCCGTAACGGCCCACGAGGTCGCACACGGCTGGGTTGCGGACAAGCGCGGGGACCCCACGGCCAGAGATCTGGGCAGAATCACGCTAAACCCCTTTGCGCACATCGACCCCGTCGGAACAATCATCCTACCGGCCATCCTGATCGTTTTTCAGATGCAGTTTCTCTTCGGCTGGGCCAAGCCCGTCCCGGTTCGTTTCGAAAACCTCCGCGGAGGGCGGAAAGACATGGCCTTGGTGGCTGCATCGGGACCGATCGCCAACCTGCTGCTGGCGATCGCGAGCGCCCTCGTCTACCGGGCGGTGCTTGCCGGTAACGAAATGGGGCTTGCCATGACGAACGGACTCTTTGCCTTCGTCGCGGTGCCGCTGAAGAGCATGGCCGTTAAATCGGTTGAGCTCAATCTGGTTCTCATGACCCTGAACCTGCTTCCCGTCCCCCCCTTGGACGGTGGGCGCATCCTGGTCGGCCTGTTGCCCGAGAGCCTGGGGGCCATGCTCGAGCAGCTCGAGCGTTTCGGCCTCCTGATCGTCCTGCTTTTGATCGGAACCAACGCCTGGGGATATGTCATGCATCCGATTCTCAAAGCGTTCCTTCGTTTCTTTCTTTACTGAGGAGTTATGGCACGATGACTGAGCGTAAGCGCATCCTGAGCGGCATGCGTCCCACGGGGCGCCTGCATATCGGCAACCTGCACGGTGCTCTCGACAACTGGGTTCAATTGCAGAGCCAATACGAGTGCTTCTTTTTCGTGGCGGACTGGCATGCGCTGACAACCGATTACGCCACGCCCGGTCAAATCGAAGCCAACACGTGGGACATGGTCCTGGATTGGCTCGCCGCCGGGCTCGACCCCGAACGCTGCACCCTGTTCATCCAGTCGTCGGTCAAGGAGCATGCCGAGCTCTATTTGCTGCTCGCCATGATCACCCCTCTCCCCTGGCTGGAGCGCAATCCGACCTACAAGGAGCAGCAGCAGCAAATCACCCAGAAAGACCTAGCCACTTACGGTTTTCTGGGCTATCCCGTGCTGCAGGCAGCCGACATCATCATTTACCGGGCCCATGGAGTCCCCGTCGGCAAGGACCAGCTCCCCCATGTGGAAATGACTCGGGAGATCGCGCGACGCTTCAATTTCATGTACGAAAAGGAAGTCTTCCCCATCCCCGACGCCCTCTTGACGGAGGTGCCGGTCCTCCCCGGCACGGATGGACGCAAGATGAGCAAGAGCTACGGCAATTGCATTTACATCACGGAGCCGGAGGAGGTGGTCACGGACAAGATCCTCAAGATGATGACCGACCCGGCGCGCGTCCGGCGCAAAGATGCTGGCGATCCCGAGAAATGCCCGGTTTTCGCCTACCACAAGATTTATTCCTCCCACGCCGAAATGGCGGAGGTGGCCCAGGGATGCCGCACGGCCGGGATCGGCTGCGTGGACTGCAAGAAGATTCTCATCAAGAACGTCCTGGCAAAGCTTTCCCCGATGCGGGAGAAAAGACTGCGGCTGGAAGCCAGGATGGAGGATGTTCATGAGACAATCCGGGGCGGGATCGAAGCCGCCCGCAAGGAAGCCGTCCGGACGATGGAGCTGGTTCGAAGCGCCGTTGGGATGGGGGGCACCGTGTAGACCATGAACAAACGAATTCCAACTCCTTTGGCCCAACGGTTGAAGATCTTGTCTGCTCATGTGAGGCCCGGTTGAGGAAAAAGAGCGAAGAAAAAAGAGGGCCAGTGGTCAAAC
>CALBZH010000825.1 GCA_937889795.1 uncultured Syntrophobacteraceae bacterium
GAGATATCCACTCGTGACTGGAGTTCAGACGTGTGCTCTTCCGATCTTATGCCTTGCGATCAGGGAAGGTCTACATGGACAAAGTGATTGGGATTCGCTTCCGAACAGGAGGTAAGATTTATTACTTCTCCCCGGGAGAGCATGTTGTCAAGAAGGGAGACTATGCCGTTGTCCAGACCGAGCAAGGTACCGGATTGGGCTATGTCGCCGAAATTGGATATCCGGCCGACTGCTGCCGCCACCTGTCCGAAATCAAGACGATCGAACGGCTCGCAACGGCCGATGAGATCGAAAAGTTGAGGGTCAACGCTGACTTCGAAAGAGAAGCCAAGTCCTACTGCCTGGACAGGATTCAGGCGCACGGCCTTGCCATGAACCTGGTCGACGTCGAGTATTTTTTCGATGGCAGCAAAGTGATCTTTTATTTCACCGCCGAAGGGCGCGTCGATTTCCGCGAGCTGCTGAAAGACTTGGTGCGAAGGCTGAGAACTCGCGTCGAGCTGCGGCAGATCGGGATTCGAAACCAGGCGAAGATGGTGGGCGGCCTTGGCGGCTGCGGCAGACCCTTGTGCTGCAGCACGTTTCTCAAGAATTTCCACGCGGTCTCCATTAAGATGGCCAAGGAGCAAAACCTGAGCCTCAACCCCAGCAAGATTTCTGGAGCGTGCGGCCGCCTGATGTGCTGCCTTCAATACGAGTACGAAACCTACCGTGAATTGAAGAAGGACATGCCCAAGATCGGCAAGAAGATAGAACTGCCCGAAGGACGCGGGAAAGTGATTCGCCAGAATGTCTTGGAAAGGACGATCACGGTCCTGATGGAAGACGGTCGGGAGGTCGAAAAGCGCTTCGACCCCATCGAAAAGGGAGCCTCATGACACAAGCCTTCTACATCACCACTCCGATCTACTATGTAAACGCCGAGCCGCACATCGGACATGCCTACACAACCGTCATTGCAGACGTTCTCGCTCGATTTCATCGGTTGATGGGATTCCAGACCTTCTTCCTCACGGGCACGGACGAGCACGGAGACAAGATCGTGCAGGCAGCAAGCGACGCGGGCTTGGCTCCCAAGGAATACGTCGACCGAATCAGCCAGATTTTTCGAGACACCTGGCCCAAGCTCAACATCAGCAACGACCAGTTCATCCGGACGACGGACAACGCCCACATTCGCGTTGTACAGGAGATCCTCAAGAAGGTCCATGAGGCCGGGGACATCTATTTCAGCACCTACCGGGGACTCTATTGCGTCGGCTGCGAGCGCTTTTACACCGAGCGGGAGCTGGTGGACGGAAAATGCCCGGACCACGACAAGGAGCCGATCGAGCGCGAGGAGGCCAACTATTTTTTTCGCATGGGCAAGTACCAGCAGTGGCTCATCGATCACATTCACTCCCACCCCGATTTCATCAGGCCAGAGCGGTATCGCAACGAGGTTCTCTCCTTTTTGAAGGAGCCCCTTGAAGACCTGTGCATTTCGCGCCCGAAGGAGCGGCTCAGCTGGGGCATCACCCTCCCCTTCGACGACCGTTACGTCACCTATGTGTGGTTCGACGCGCTCATCAACTACGTCTCCGCCCTCGGATACCCGGACGGTCCGAAGTTTTCCGAATACTGGCCCTCCGTGCAGCACCTGATCGCCAAGGACATCCTCAAGCCCCACGCCATCTACTGGCCCACCATGCTCAAATCTGCGGGCATTCCGCTCTACAACCACCTGAATGTGCATGGCTACTGGAGGATCGACGACGGCAAGATGAGCAAGAGCAAGGGGACGGTTGTACGACCCCTCGACCTGGTCGAAGAATTCGGTCTGGACGCGTTCCGTTACTTCATGCTGCGCGAAATGGTCTTCGGCCTGGACGCAAACTTCAACATGGACGCCCTCGTTCAGCGGATCAACGCAGATCTGGCCAACGATCTTGGGAACCTGTTCAGCCGCACTCTGGCCATGACCGACAAGTACTTTGGAGGCAAGGTGCCACCCTTCGGGGCCCCGCTGGAGGATCTCGATCAGCAGTTGATGGCCAAGGTGGACGAAGCCAGGCTCCAGCTCATGGAGAACGTGCCCAAGCTCGGCTTCCACAAGGCGTTGATGGCGATCTGGGAGTGCATCAATGCCGCGAACAAGTATATTGACCAGGTGGGGCCCTGGACCCTGGCAAAGGATGCGGAAAAGGGAGCGCGCCTGCAGACCGTGATTCGGATCCTGCTTGAAGTGAACAAGGCCGTCGCAGTCCTGGTCGCGCCAGCGATGCCCGAGACGGCGCTAAAGATGCTTCATCGTTTGGGGATTCCCAAAGCGATCGAGGACTTGCGTCTTGACGTGGATGGAGTCTGGGGATCGTTGCAAGAGGGTGTGACCGTCAGCAAAGGGGATGCTCTGTTTCCCAGGATCGACCTGAAAGCCCCGCCCAAGACAGCCAAGACGCCTGCTCTACCCGCCCAAGCGCGAGAAAGCGCCGACGCCCCTCTCCAAATTTCCATTGACGCCTTTCGGCAAATCGACCTTCGCATCGGTCTGGTCAAACATGCCGAAGCCATTCCGAAGTCCAAAAAGCTCCTCAAGTTGATCGTGGACATCGGTGAAGAGCGCCAGGTGGTCGCCGGAATCGCAGCCAGCCATACCCCGCAAGACATCATCGGCAAGCAGGTCGTTCTGTTGGCCAATCTCCAACCGGCCAAGCTGATGGGGGTCGAATCGCACGGGATGGTTCTGGCAGTGAAAGACGGGGACACCCTGAGGCTGCTCTCTCCGGAAAAGCCCGTGACTCCCGGCTGCAGGGTTTCCTAGAGAATGAGCACGAACGCCGGTTTCCGGTGTCAGCGTTCAGGTTTCAGGGATGGAGCAGCCGAAACGGCTCCGCATGCCCCCGTGAGATCGTTTCGGTCATCCCCGAACAGCTCCGAAGCTCGAAACCACGGCACCTCCACGGACGCGAGGCTCAGCCAGCCCGTTTGAGCCGAAATTCTTCCTCATGATTCGCCAAGGCTACCGTGCCATACGCCGAAAACGCGCGCCGAAGAATCCATCCATGTTGTGGCGGTGAGGCCAGGTTCGCAGGTAGGGTCCCGCCGTCCAAAGCTCATGGCCTCCGGGCAGATAAGGAGCAGCCGGCTCCTGTTCCCACCCCGAATGGGCTTCCAGAAAGTCGGAGGCCACGCGCTCATTTTCCTCCTCGAAGAGGGTGCAGGTCGCATACACCAGAATCCCACCCGGACGAACAAATTGGGCGGCCCGATTGAGCAGCTGGCTCTGCACCTGGCTGAAACGATAGGGGTCCTTGGGGTGGCGCCGCCATTTGATGTCGGGATTGCGTCGCAGAACCCCAAAGCCGCTGCAGGGAGCATCGATCAGGACCCGATCGAACACACCGACTCCGGCTGACTCCACTTCCACGATATCCCTCGAAAGCGTGCGAATGATCGAAACCCCCTGGCGGCGCGCGTTCTCCTCGAGCTCTTCGAGCTTCCACGCGGACCGGTCCACGGCGAGAATCTCTCCGTTGTTTTGCATGAGGATGGCCAAGTGGGTCGATTTCCCGCCAAAGCCCGCACAGAGGTCCAGGACACGGTCTCCAGGCGAGGGAGACACCAAATGACCTATCAGCTGGGACGCCTCATCCTGGACCTGGATCCATCCATTCCGGTACGCGCCGGTTGAAGCGATGTCGAGCTTCGGGCTTACAATCTGGATGGCACCCTTGACATTGAGGGCTGCGGAAGCTTCAAGCCCCTCCTCCTTCAGCCCGTCGATCACGGCTGGCTCGGATGTCTTGAGGCCGTTGACTCGCAAAACCATAGGTGCCTGCCGGTTGTTGGCCTCGCACAGCTCTTCGGTTGCTCGAGCTCCCAGCTCCTGGATGCAGCGCCGCACGAACCAGAGCGGATGAGCATGGAGCACCGAAATGCGCTGATCCATTGCCGTTTCAGAAGACGGCCAATTCCAATCATCGCCTCGCCGAACGGCCTCCCGGAGGACTCCGTTGACAAAGCGCGCCACGTGCTGCGGCTGCGTCGCCTTGCACAGCGCCACAGCCTCGTTCACGGCGGCATGGGCCGGGATGCGATCCAAGAAAAGCAACTGGTAAAGGGCGACGCGAAGGAGAGCTCGTGTGGCGGGTGCAATCTTGTCAGATCGAACCTTGCTGAGCTGATCGACGTGCCAGTCCAGTCGACCCTGCCATCGCAAGACGCCATAGACGAGCTCCGTCAAGAGGGCACGGTCACGCGGATCCAAGGAAGAATGCCGGCTCAACGTCGCGCGCAGGAGGCGATCCGGATAGCCGGCCTTCCGTTCCAGGTGCAGCAGAATCTGGTGGGCTAGACTTCGAGCACTGATCATGCTTTTTCGCGCTGGAGCAATGCGATCTCGCTGAGCACTGCCTCCACTCGGTCCATGGCCACCTGGGTGTTCAAACAAGGACCGAAGGGGCGTTCGTTGAAGATGCCGTAGACCGGAAGGGGAATGGTGTCCTGGATACCGCTGGTGAGATCGCGCTCGCACGCAACGGCGATAATGAGGTCCGGGCGCTTCTCTTTCACGATCCGTCTGGCGAGCGTTCCTCCTGTCGCAACGGCCAAATCCACACCGTATTTCTCGGTGACCTCGAGCAGGTCCTTGATGCGACACTTGCCGCAACGCTTGCAGTTCTCGACCTTGTGGGTGATCTTGACGGAGCAATCCTTGTCTTGAAGACAATGCGGCATGAGGAGGAGTATCGAGCGAGGCGGTCGGCCGTTACGGCAATTGGCCATGACAAGCTCATTGTTGACTGCCACAAATGCATGCTGAACCTGCTCACGGCTCAGCCCCACGATCTTGCCAACCAGCACCAGCACAGGCAGCAGAAACTTTGCGGCAGGACCTCGGATCCGCCTGGACATCACGACGTCGTGCCCCAGCATCGAGGCCGCAATGAGCAAAAGCAAGGAGAGAACGATGACAGCACCCCCGACTGCCAGGATCAATCCGAGGATCCAAGGCAAATGGGAGTTAAGCCTGGTGAGTCCCCAATAAGGGATGACATAGAAGGCGCTCAAGCCGAGCAGAAACAGAACCACGGTCAACCCGAGAAGACCGATGAAGGTCACCTTATCGGGAGATCGCAGCGGGCTCGAGCCGGAAAGCCCCGTGTTGTTTTTCATCATCTTCACGGCGAGCTTCATTCAAGATAAGTGTCGCGATTGATGGAGTGGCCTCTCAAAAACGCGCCAGCCGAAATCCTTCGCTGTCCTTCCAGCTGCACCTCCCCAATGCTGAGTGCAATTCCGTCGCCCGCCAAGACAATCAACCCTTGCTCACCGGCCCCAAGCACCCCCCCTGCCTGCCCCTCTTGTCTCAAGAAGCTCAACGCAGCCCCGAAGCACTTGATCCTGCGGCCGCCAAGATAGCCAAACGCCCCCGGTATGGGGTCAAAAGCCCGAATGGTGTTGACAATTTGCGCGGCGGGAAGGCTCCAATCGATCCTCAGCTCGTCTTTCATGATCGGG
>CALBZH010000826.1 GCA_937889795.1 uncultured Syntrophobacteraceae bacterium
ACCACCGAGATCTACACTCTTTCCCTACACGACGCTCTTCCGATCTACCTGAAAATGCCGGTGATGGGAGCCATGGAAGTGTTGGAGGAGGCGGGCAGATCCTGTCCGGATGTGCCGATAATCATCATCACCGGACATGGTACGGTGGCCGATGCCGTCGAATGCATGAAAAAGGGGGCATACGATTTCGTCACCAAGCCCTTTCGGATCGACCACCTCATTCTAATTGTCAAGCGCGCGCTGGAAAAGCAACTACTGGAGCGCCAGACCCGTGAATTGAAAGAGGAGCAGGCTCGAAGTCTTTACACCCTGGCAACCGAACAGAGCCGTCTTCACACCATTATCAATTGCATGGCTGATGGGGTCCTGGTGACCAACCGCGATCTTGAAGTGGTGCTGTGCAATCCAGCACTGCTCCAACTTCTCGATCCTCTCACCCCCACCCCCCAGCCTGGTCCCCTGGCCGCCTACATCGATGACAGTTCCCTGATGGAAGCAATTCAGGCTTTACTCATCAACCAAGGGGAAGATAATAGACAGATATCTCAGGAGCTTTGCAAAGACCGGGCTCATCTCCGGGCCATGTCGGCCCCCTTTCATGGACCTGATCTGCAGGCGTTGGGAGTGGTGACGGTTTTCCAGGACATCACCCGGTTCAAGGAACTGGACGCCATGAAGGACGATTTTGTCCGGATGGTGTCCCATGAGCTGCGATCCCCGTTGTCGGCCATCAGGATGCAGCTTGTCGTGATTCTGGATGGTCTTGCCGGGGACCTGAGCGACAAGCAGCGGGAGCTGCTCACTCGCGCCCAAGCCAAGATCCAGGGGTTGTTGGATTTGATCAACGAATTGCTCAACGTCGCTCGGATGGAAGCGGGACACTCCCAGCTGGAGCAGGTCCCCGTGTCGTTAGGCGAGATATTGTCCGAGCTGGTGGAATTTCTGAGGACCAAGGCGGCGGAGCAGAAAATACATCTGCAATTCGCTTCCCCCGCCAACTTGCCACTCATTCAGGCAGATCGCCGCAGTATAGAAGAAGTCTTCATGAATCTGCTTTGCAATGCTATAAACTATTCCCCAAACGGCGGAGAGGTAAAGCTTTCCGTGGTTTCCCACGGTGAGTATTTGGAGGTGCTGGTGAGCGATACCGGGATAGGGATCGACCAGGAAGAAGTACCCAAGATTTTTGATAAATTCTACCGGGCCAAGCATCCCCAGGCCCGTCATGTCATCGGCACCGGGCTGGGTCTGGCCATTGTGAAGAACATTGTCGAAGCGCATCGCGGCTCGGTTAAGGTTGAGAGCCAGCCGGGAGAGGGGAGCACCTTCCGTGTCCTCCTGCCGGTGTTGTCGAGCAGTCAGGAACACGAGCATGCCCCATCTTGACGGTATCCCGCAGGTCCTGGTCGTTGATGACGAAGAGGTGGTGCGCCTCGGCATCGCTCAAGTGCTGTCCAGGCAGAACCTTGACGTGCGGACCACGGCCGACGGCTCCGAAGCGCTGGAGCTCATGGCCGGATCAGTGCCTGCAGTGGTCTTGCTGGATGTTAAAATGCCCGGCCTTGATGGCAAGGAGGTCCTGAAGTTTATCCGGCGGGATTACCCCACCGCCCATGTCATCATGATCACCGGCTACCCCGATATCGAGGGTGCGGTGGAATGCATGAAGCTCGGGGCCAAGGACTACTTGGTCAAACCTTTCCGGATCGACGAATTGGAAGCCTTGGTGACGAAGGCCCTTGACTCGCACAACCAAGGACCTGCGTGTGTCCTGTCGTCCGATGAGGAGTACGCCGACCAAGGCATTGCATCCATCATCGGCAGTAGCCCGACCATGCAGAAGGTGTTCGCCAAGATCCGGCGGGCCGCACCAAGCGACAGCACGGTGCTGCTAACCGGAGAAAGCGGGACCGGCAAGGAATTGGTGGCCCGAGCGATTCACGAAAACAGCCCCCGAGCTTCAAGGGAATTCGTTCCGGTGGACTGCTCAGCCCTGGTGGAGAGTCTCCTTGAAAGCGAGTTGTTTGGTCATGTCAAGGGTTCTTTCACCGGAGCCCATCAGACCAAACACGGGTTGTTCGAACTGGCCAACCACGGAACCTTTTTCTTCGACGAGATCACCAATCTCAGCCTGAACATCCAGGCCAAGCTCCTTCGAGTCATTCAGGAAAGGGAGTTCATGAAGGTGGGCAGTCAGAAGCGCACCAAGCTAGATATTCGCATCATTGCCTCCAGCAACCGTATTCTGGCTGAAGCCATCAAGGACGGCTCTTTTCGAGAGGACCTCTTCTACCGGCTGAGTGTCATCCCCATCCACCTCCCCCCCCTCCGGGAACGGACCGGGGACATACCCGTGCTCGTGGAGCATTTTCTTCATAAGTACAGCCAGAAAACCAACCGTCAACCGAAGGACATTTCAAGTCGAGCCATGAAGATGCTGAGCGCCTATTCATGGCCGGGCAATGTCCGAGAATTGGAGCACACCATCGAGCGGATCCTTATCCTGGAGGACGCCGACACCATTATGCCTGAGCACCTGCCCAGTTTTATCTCTCAGCGTCGGGGGGAGTTCCAAATCTTTTCCGAAGAAGACCACACCCTCGAGGAACTGGAAAAGCGCTATATCCAGTTCATTCTGCGCCGCACCAAGGGAAAGCGCCAGGAAGCGGCCCGCATCCTGGGGATCAACCGCAAGACCTTGGGGCAACGGATCAAGAAGCATGATCTGCGAGTAAACTGGTAGCGGTTGGGGTATTCTTACCCGTATTCGAAAATACCCTAATGATATTAATTGGTTGTTGGGTGGCCAGCACAGCTGGCGAGTCAGCTGCCCCCTCCTCCATCCCAGCCGTCAGGCCGTCCGAGTCTTCTTAGTCCTGCATAACCACCTAATGATAATGAATAAAATCGTAGATCCGACCATGGTATGGGCTTTGCCTAGAGAAGGGTGACCCGAGCCTCTGCCCGGAAACAGCACCAATTGTCGCCTCTTCACGGACCCATCCATCCGGCTGCCCGCCAGGGTGTTGGGTTGAACCGATTTGATGCCGAGGCGCGCCTCGGAACAGCACGGGAGCAACCACGGAACGCTTGAGAATAGGGAGCAGGTCTCCTGACCCGTGATCGCTGAAGCCTTTGGATGCGGAAGATGCCGAGAAGGATTGACCCAGCCAGTGGACGCATCAAGAAAGGAAGAATCGCATGGACAGTCTGAATCTAATGAACATCAGCAAGAAGCGTGAAGAAAGCCGTTTTGCCGACTTGATTGACCAAGCTCATGCCAATGGCTGTTATACCTGCGGGACGTGCTCCGGAGGATGCCCCTTGACGGACATGGAGAGCGTTCAGAATGAACGTATCGATTGTCGCAAGGCGCTTCGCATGGTGTTGTTGGGCATGGAGCAGGAGCTCGTCGACGCCCGGTTTCCTTGGATTTGCACTGCATGCTATCGTTGCGTGGCGGGCTGTCCCATGGGGGTCAAGCTGACCGATATCTGGGGTCGCGCCAAGGCCTTAAGGCCCCGGGACCAAGTGCCGGGAGTGTTGCACAAGGGTGTGGAGTCATGTCTCCAGACGGGCAACAACATGGGCATTCCCACCGAGGACTTCATCGAGACCCTGCAGGATTTGGCCGCCGAATTGGCTGAGGAAGAATGCCCCGGCTTTAAGATCCCCTTGGACAAAGTTGGAGCGGATTACCTATTCTTCGAGAACTCCAAGGAGGTCTTTGCCGACTACGAAGACTTGAAATGGTGGTGGAAGATCTTCTACGCCGCCAAGGCGGATTGGACTACGTCGTCGACGAACTGGGAGTCGGTGGACTGGGGGATTTTCACCGCCAACGCCGACGCTAGCAAGGAATTTGCCAGGCGTAAAGTTGAAAACATGAAGCGCCTTGAGGCCAAGACCATGATTCTGCCGGATTGCGGCGGGGCCTCCATGGGGACCCGTATCAATCTGGAAAAATACTTCAAGCATGAGTTCGGACCCGAGACCGGACACGACTACGTCTATTTCTTCGATGTCCTGCTCAAGTTCCTCAAGGAAGGACGCATCCACGTGGACAAAGCGGTCCACGCCGATCGCATCGTCACTTGGCATGACTCCTGTAAACATGGCCGAGGGCCTCGTTTGTACTGGGGAGACGATTGTTTTCAAACCGCCCGGGATATACTTGGTTATTGCTTCGACATGAAGAACTTTCGGGAGATGCCCCATAACCGTATGGAATCCTATTGCTGTGGAGCCGGGGCGGGCAACTGGCCCGGTCCCTACCAGGCTGAAAAGACCGAGCACGGCCGTTATAAGGTCGAGGACATCAAGGCCACCGGGGCTGAACTGGTGGTGGTCGGCTGCTCCAACTGTCGCGATCAGATCATGCGGAATCTGAAAAAGGCTTATGACCTTGAAATTAAAGTCAAATATATCTGGCAAGTGGTCGCCGATGCGTTGATTCTCGAAAAGTAAGGCCAACCCGTCTTCCAACAAACATGAGGAGGGTCTTCACAGTGCGCGCCTTGTATCACGCGGCCTTTGATGAGCCGTAGGCACCACATCCTTGCCATGTAAGCTCGTGTCAATGATCGGCACATGCCCTGGCCCCTGCCACTCGGCAGATTGGCCTGGCATGCCAGGTCACACCGATCAAGTCATACGGAAAAGCGACCCTGGTGTTGCTTATTCGCGTGAACGAAATAACTGCCAGACCTTTTCCAAAGAAAATCTTCTGCGAAACAGCATGCGCCTTGAGCCATGTGCCAAGATCCTATTGCTCGATCTTACCTTTACCCAAGCGTTCAAAGAGGACCACATATTCCGGACCCGGGGCTCTGAACCGGAAACCATGGAGACGCAAGAAAATCATGCGGGCGACATAGGCCGTCCTCTTGTTTCCATCCAAAAGAGGATGGCTCCTTGCTATCCCATGCGCATAGGCTGCGGCTGATTCGGAGCATCCCGCTCGCCGTATGCTTCAAGCCGCGCAGGCCACGCCCGGGCGCTCTCCAGGAGCCCCATAGCCCTGACAGCGTTTGCATCACCATGCTCAGCAATCTGCTGGTCATGGATGGCGAGGACAACTGAGGGATCATTGCAGGTCCAGCTCATCGTTTGGCCGACTCGCGCAGTACATCCCGATCCTCACGCATGATGGCCTCAGCTGCCTCCATCTGTTCAGCAAAATCGACATCCATCGGTGTGATCCTGCGCCCGTCCTGGGCGTCGATCAGGCAAATTGTGTCACTTTCCTCAACCTTGACCCCTGCCAAGACCTCACTGGGAAGAGCCAGTCCGAGACAGACCCCGATTTTGCGAACCTTCATTACAGTGCATCCTCACCAGCTCCTTGCCGTCAGCCACGCCAATGTTGGCAGGTAGCTTATGACTTCTTGCACTGATGGGTATCAAGCTTGTGGAAACGACGGAGATCGTCTTGAATCGTACCTACTCTCAAATCAGCATTGCGGGGAGATCATGGCGACACAGGTGCAAATGCTCC
>CALBZH010000827.1 GCA_937889795.1 uncultured Syntrophobacteraceae bacterium
CCGGAAGGATGTGTAGCTGTGGCGGAGGGTGGCGAGGCGGTCGAGCCGGTGGACCTTAAGCTCTAGCTCTTCCCGGAATTCGCGGATGAGCGCCGCGTCGGGGGGCTCGCCGTCCTGCACTTTGCCGCCGGGAAACTCCCACAGGTGGGCCATGAGCCCGTTCGGGGGGCGCTTCTGGATGAGGATGCGGCCGTCTTCGCGCACGAGGATGCCGACGGCGACTTCGATGGCGGACGGGGGAGGCCGCTTGACAGTCACTGGACGCTGGTCCACCGTTCCCGCCTTGAGGCTGGCACACTCGTTTCGGATGGGGCATTCGGCGCACAGGGGATTTTTCGACAGACAGACGAGTGCGCCGAGCTCCATCATGCCCTGGTTGAACTGCCTGGCCCTGCCCGGCGGAATGAGCCGCTCGGCGAGATTCCACAGGGTCTGCTTGGTCGCCTGCTCCCCGAGCGGCGCGTCGAGGTCGAACAACCGCGCCAGCACCCGTTCCACATTCCCGTCCACGAGAGGAAAATCCTCGTTGAAGGCCACGCTCATGATGGCGCCCGCCGTGTAGCGCCCGATCCCCGGGAGCGCGAGAAGCGCCCGATGGTCCCGGGGCAGCTCGCCCCCGTGCTGTCGCAGGAGCAGCCGGGCCGTTTTCTGAATGTTCCGCGCCCGGGAATAGTACCCGAGCCCCTCCCAGGATTTCAGAATTGCCTCCTCGGGAGCTTCCGCCACCGCCCGGATGTCCGGGAAGCGCCGCATCCACCGGTCGAAGTAAGGAAGCACCGTCTTCACCTGGGTCTGCTGCAGCATGATCTCGGAAATCCAGACTGCGTACGGCTCGTAATGCTCCCGCCATGGCAAGTCCCGCTTTTCGGATTCGAACCAGCGGATGAGCTTTTCCTGGATGCGCGCGTCTTTTGTCGGGCTCACGGCTTGTGTTTTCTGCTTCACTGCCTTAATAGTTTTCCAGCCAGACTGGATTTCCGGTTCCCGGCCTTCGCCCCCAGTGACGAGACCGCCGGGGTGGAACTGTGCAGAAAGGAGCGATTTGATGCAACGCTTTTTTGATCCCCGTTCCGTGGTCCTGATCGGCGTGACGCGCCAGAGCGGGGCCGGGAGCTACAACAACCTCGAAGTCATGAAGCGCTTCGGCTTTCGGGGAGCCGTTCACGTCGTCCACCCGAAGGTGGAGGAAATCCTGGGTCACCGAACGGTGCGAAGCGTTGCGGAGCTTCCCGAGACGCCGGATGTGGCGGTGATCTCCCTCGGGCGCGACCGGGTGCTGCCTGTCTTCAAGGAATGCATCGACAAGGGGATCACCCACGTGGTCCTGATCAGCCAGGGGTTCGCCGATGCCGACGAGCGGGGCAAGGAGCTCCAGGCGGAGCTTCAGGCCATGGCCAAGGCGGCGGGGACCCGCGTCGTGGGGCCCAACACCATGGGGATCTGGAACGCCTTCAGCCGATTCAGCACGGCCTTCGTCGAGATCGAAGACGACTCGAGCCCGCCCCCCATCACGCTGGTGGCTCAGTCCGGCGTCTTCCAGGTGGGCTATGAATCCTTCACGGGACGCCTGGGCAAGGCCATCGATGTCGGCAACTGCGTGGACGTCGATTTCGTCGACTCCCTCGAATACCTGGAAAACGATCCCGAAACGCGCCTCATCGTCCTGCACATGGAAGGCATGCACCGGGGCAGGGATTTCCTGCATGTGGCTTCCCGGATCACGCCGCACAAGCCCATCATCGTCTTGAAGACGGGCCGGAGCGCCGCGGGGGCCGAGGCGGCCCTCTCGCACACGGGGTCCCTCGTGGGCGAAGACGCCATTTTCGACGTCGCTTTCAAACGGGCCGGGATCCTGCGCGTGCGCAGCATGGTGGAGCTCAAGGCCGTCTGCAACGCTTTCCTCCACTATACGTCCGTGGGCGGCCCTTCGCTTGGCGTCGTGACGGCCACGGGCGCCATCGGGATTCTGACCGCCGACGCCTGCGAGGACTTCGGCCTCGAGATGGGGCCGTTTCCGGAGCATCTGCGCGAGGGGCTGGAAAACCCGCACATCGCCTGGCACAAGCTCAGGAACCCAGTGGACATCTGGCCCCTGGGGATGGTCGCGGGCTCCTTCACGAAGGTGTTCACCGAGGCGGCCAAGGGACTCCTCGGCGACGACCGCATCGACTCCATCTTCGGGATCGCCCCAACCATGCGGTCCCCGCTGCACGCGGACCTGGACATGGTGACCACTGCGAAGGAGGTCAACCGCCACAACGCAAACGGAAAACCCATTGCGCTTTGGCTCTACGGGGGTGACCAGGAGCGCCAGGCAAAGGCGCTGGAAGGGGAGCCCAACGTGGCCTGCTTTGCCAGCGTTGACGAAGCTGTCATGGGAATTGCCGGCCTTTGGCGCTACCACGGGTTTTTGAAGCACGCCAGGCCCATCGAGCCTTCTCCGTACGCCGTATCGACGCCCAAAGAGGCGGAATCCGCTTCCGGAGCCAATCTCGTCGTGGGAGCTGCTGCGGAGGCAATGCTTCGACCTTTTGATATTCTCTTTGTTCCCGGCAAGTTGGCCCAAAATGTGCTTGAAGCTTCCAGCATCGCTTCCGAAATGGGTTACCCGGTTGTCCTGAAAATCATCTCGCCCCAGTGGCTCCACAAGTCCGATTGGGGCGGCATCCGGCTCAATGTGGGCTCGAAGGAAGCGCTGGAGCAGGCCTATGGGGAGCTTGAGCGGTTGTTTCGGGAGCGGACGCCGGAGGGAACCCTGGACGGCATCCTGGTGCAGCGTCAAATCGTCGGACAGGAGCTGCTCATCGGCGTCAAGAAGGACGCCCAGTTCGGACCCCTGGTGGTGGTCGGTATGGGCGGCATCTTTACGGAAGTGTTCAAGGATGTGGCCCGGGCGCTTGTTCCGGTGGATGCCGACGAAGCGGGGGCCATGCTGAAATCGCTTCGGCTTTTCCCGCTGCTCAAAGGAGCGCGCGGTCAGAAGGGGGTTCACCTTCCGTCGGTCGAGCAGCTGATTGTGCGGGTTTCGAAGATGATCCAGGAGCACCCCGAAATCACCGAGCTGGACCTGAACCCCGTGATCACAACTCCCGACGGGTGCTGGGCCGTCGACTGCAGGATTATTTTGTGAGGGGCTGCCAGCTCAGCAATGGCATGATGACGCCATTTCGCAGGGATGCCGAAACTGGGTTAACGACACCATGCACTGAAAAGCTTGTGCAAGAGGGCGATTTGTTATAGATAATCACTACTTTTTGTCTGCTTGGGGAGCGTTCGGGGCAGGAGGCTCCCCTGGAACGGCAGCGAAAGAACCATGTGAAAGCAAGCGGAAACCAGCATGACACTTCGTTACGATGCGGTTACAGGCGGGGGCGGCTCCATGGGTTTTCCGGAGGGAAGAGGACTGGGGGCTGATGTGATGACACAATACCGCAATGCAGGGTCGTTTCCCCAGCAGAAGCGGAATACGTTGTGCTCCGACGCATCGGTCTACGGGGACGGAAAGTGCACGGGAAGCTCCCATCGGAGCCCGGAGCTCAAAGGGACCAGACCGGGACCGCTATCCCTGCACGAAGCCATCGAGCGAGCCAAGGACTTCTTCATCCGTACCCAGTACCCGGAAGGATACTGGTGGTCCGAGCTGGAATCCAACTGCACCATCACCGCCGAATATCTCATGCTGCTTTACATCCTCGAAATCCTCGATCCGGACAAGAAGGCCCGGATGGTCAGGTACCTTTACAATCACCAGGCGGAGAACGGGTCCTGGGCCCTTTTTTACGGGGATGGGGGCGAGCTCAGCACGACCATCGAATGCTATTTTGCGCTCAAGCTGGCCGGGGAAAACCCGGAGTCCGAGCCCATGCGCAAGGCGAGGCGCTTTATTCTGGATCATGGCGGCATCGAGGCGGCCCGCGTGTTCACCAAGATCTGGCTGGCGCTCTTTTCCCAGTACAACTGGGACAAGATCCCTTCGATGCCCGTCGAGATCGTTCTCCTACCGTCGCACTTTTACTTCAGCATCTATGAGTTCTCCTGCTGGGCGCGGTTGACCGTCGTGCCGCTCTCCATCGTTCTTGCCCTGCGGCCGAGGATGCGGCTGCCCGCATCGTTGGCCATTGATGAGCTTTACGTGGACGACGGGGCGGCCTTCAGCCCGAAACGGTTTCAGTCCAAGACCCACAAAGCCTTTTACGTCCTCGATCGACTGGTGAAGTGGTATGAGCAGCGGCCGTTGCCGGGGCTGCGGAACCGGGCGGTCCAGGCCGCCGAGACCTGGATTCTCGAGCACCAGGAGGAATCGGGCGACTGGGGCGGCATCCAGCCGCCGATGGTCTATTCGGTTCTGGCCTTGCACTACCTGGGCTATTCGATTGATGATCCGGTGATCGTCAAAGGCCTGAAGGCCATGGACGACTTCTGCCTGGACGACGATCTCGGGCTGCGCATGCAATCCTGCATTTCTCCCATCTGGGATGCCGCCCTGACGGCCCTGTCCTTCCTGGATGCGGGAGCGACCCCCGATAACCCGGCGCTCCAGAAGGTGACGGCCTGGCTGATCTCCAAGCAGATCCAATCGGGCGGCGACTGGCAGGTGAAAAACTGCTGTCCGCCGGGCGGCTGGGCGTTCGAGTTCGTGAACAACATCTACCCGGACGTGGACGATTCCGCGGTCGTCCTGATGGCCCTCCACCGCATGAAGGAGAGCCAGTGCGAAGGCATGGAAGAAGCGCTGAATCGGGGGATGGACTGGTGCCTCAGCATGCAGTGCCAAGACGGCGGCTGGGCGGCCTTCGACCGCGAAAACACGATGGTCATCCTGAACCGGATCCCGTTCGCCGACCAGGAAGCCATGGTCGACTTCCCGACCGCCGACGTGAGCGCGCGCGTGATCGAGGCGATGGGAGTCTTCGGGATGGACATGAGCCATCCGCATGCCAAGCGCGGCATCGCTTTTCTGAAGGAGCACCAGGAGCCGGACGGCTGCTGGTGGGGACGCTGGGGCGTCAACTACATCTACGGCACGTGGTCTGTTTTGCGCGGCCTGCTCAGAATCGGCGAGAACATGCAGGCCCCTTACGTCCAGGCTGCGCTCGATTGGCTGAAAGCGCACCAGAACGAGGACGGCGGCTGGGGTGAGACCTGCGCGTCCTACAAACATCCCGAGCTGCGTGGGCAGGGTCCTAGCACGGCGTCACAAACCGCCTGGGCTCTCATGGGACTGATGGCGGGCGGCGAGGAGAATTCACCCGAGGTCCAACACGGCATCCAGTACCTGCTCGACACCCAGCAGGCCGACGGAACCTGGGAAGAGCGCTACTTCACGGGAACGGGATTCCCCAACCATTTCTACATCCGGTATCACCACTACCGCAATTGCTTCCCCCTGATGGCGTTGGGACAGTACGCGGAGAAGATGAAGTAGCCGGGGGACTTGGTCTCTTCAAGGTTACCCGCATAGGGTCAGGATTTTCGGTGGCGCGCCTTCCATGGCGGCGTTTGTAATCTCAGGAAGCCCTCTCTCGCCGCCGTAGAAGGCGGCGCCACCGTTTAAATGCCCTTCCGCCTTCCCCTTCCCGTTATTTCTTCTCGGTTCCTCCCCCCAGTTTTTCCATCTCCGCATCGGACATCCCGAACGTGTGCTCCGGGCCGGGGAAAGCGCCGCTTTCGACTTCTTCCTTGTAACGGCGCAAGGCGTCACGGATGGGAGTGGAGAGCTCCGCATAGCGTTTGACGAAACGGGGGAGGAAGCGGTCGAACAGGCCCAGGACGTCGTGAACGACCAGCACCTGGCCGTCGCAGTGGGGGCCGGCGCCGATGCCGATGGTTGGGACCGGAAGGGATTCCGTGATGCGAGCGGCAATGGGGGTCGGAATGGCTTCGAGCACGATGCTGAAGCAGCCCGCATCGGCCAGGGCCTGCGCGTCTTCGATCAAGGCTTTGGCGGCTTGGGCCGTTTTCCCCTGCACCCGGAACCCACCCATCTGGGCGCTGCTCTGGGGCGTCAGACCGATGTGCCCCTGGACGGGGATGCCGGCCGCAACGATGGCTTCGACCTGTGGCACGACCCGCTTTCCGCCTTCCAGCTTCACCGCCTGGGCGCGGCCTTCCTTCAGAAAACGACCGGCATTCAGGACGGCCTGCTCGACGCTCGCCTGGTAGGACATAAACGGCATATCCCCGATCACGAGGGCATGCTTGGCAGCCAACGCCACGGCCTTGGTGTGATGGATCATGACGTCCATGTCGACCGAAAGCGTATCTTCCTGGCCCAGCACGACCATGGCCAGGGAATCCCCGACCAGGATCATATCGATGCCGCTCTGATCCACCAGAAGGGCCGTGGGATAATCGTACGCCGTAAGCTCGGTCAACTTGCGAGCGCCTTTGGCGGCAAGAATGTCGGGGGCTGTGATTCGTTTTTCCATGGGGAGAACCTCTCCTATTTAGCTCCCAAGCCCGGCTTCCACAATCCGCACCAGGTTGGTGAGGGTCAGATTGATTGGTGTCTGGATTTGCAGTTCCTTGCCCAGCCGGACGATGGCGCCGTTGATGGAATCGATCTCCGTCCGCTTCCTTGCATCGACGTCCTGGCCCATGGACGAGCGGTTTCTGGCCGTGGCCCTGGCGATGGAGAGGACCTTCTCTTCCATGCCGGCCGGCATGGGAAAGCCGGCGGCCTTGGCCACCTCCATGGCCTCCCGGACGGCGGCGCGGCTCAGCTGGCGGGCGGGCTGGAGATCGGCGACCAAGCCGTTTCGGATCCCAGTAAGGGCGGTGATGGCGTTGATGCCAACATTCACCATGAGCTTTTCCCAGATGAGCCATTCCATGTTGTCGCTCGATTCCGTGTGCAGACCGGACTGCCGAAAGCGGTTCACGAGCGCCGTGACACGATCGGTGGGCTGTCCTTCGGGCTCGCCGAGGAAGGTCGCGCCCCTGCCCCCGTGGCGGACACGACCCGGTCCGACCAGGGTTGCGCCCTGTGCGGTCGTGCCCGCGACTACCGCCCCACGGCCGGCGATCCGCGCGATCTGCTGCCAGTTTCCCGTGCCGTTTTGGAGCGTGAGGAAAACGGTTGAGGCGTGGCAGAATGGCATCACACTCTGAACGGCAGTCTCGGTGGCGTAGCTTTTCACCGTGACGAGAACCAGATCCGGTGTGTCCGAAATGGAGTCGGCCGAATCGATGGCGGGCAGGCGGTGGTGGGAAACGGTTTCGTCCATCTCCTCGATCAGCAGGCCGTCTTTTTGGACCGCCTCGACATGCTCCCTGTCGATGGTGAAGAGGGTGACGGACGCATCGGTGTGGGCAAGCCTGGCGCCCAGAAGGCTTCCCATGGCCCCCGCCCCTAAAACAAGAATCTGCATGGGTTGACAGCTCCCTGCGTGTGGATGGGATAGGCTCGTCGAAAGCGGCCCGCAAGTCTTGGAGAGATAGGTCGTTCGCCAGAGCCGATGAAGGCGATGGCCCGTTGGCCTCGATCAAGGATTTCTTGAGTGAATCCAGAAAAGTACGTTACCCCTTAGACGTCACCCAGGCACGAGCCCTCCAATGGAGCCCAACGGGCAAAGGCCGGAATCCTTTGTCCCTCGACAATCAGGGGATCCCGGCCTTCGTCCTGGTGTGTCAACCCAACGCTTCATTACCTGGATGAGCTCCGCAACGATGACTCGGGCTGCGGAATTAGAATGTCACACTCCTATCCCGTCTGGATCTTCTTGAAGTCAGCGACCTTCAGAAAGAGACTCTGGATACGGGTCAGGAGTGCCAGCCGGTTGCGCCGAAGCGCCTCGTCCTTGTCCATAACCAGGACCGAATCGAAGAACCCGTCGATGAAGTCCTTGAGCCGCGACATGGCTTCGAGGGCGCCATCGTAGTCGGACTGCCCCACGCAGCCTTCCACCACGCCCTCGGTGTCCTTGAGCGCCGAAAGCAGCGCCTGCTCGGCGGCGCTCTGGAGCAGCGCGGGGGAAACTGGCGTCGTTTCGGGCTCCTTGATGATGTTCACCACGCGCTTGAAGGCGACGGCCAGGGCGTCGAAGTCGGGGCGCGCCTTGAACGCGGCGACCGCGCGGGTTCGCGCCACAGCATCCACCAGGTCGTCAATGCCGATGCCGAGCGACGCGTCCACCACATCCGGGCCGAACCCTTCCTGGCTCACCAGGAAATGGTGCAGCCGGCCTTGGAAGAACTCGAGCACACCCTGTTTGACGGACTCTTTCGGCTCGGTCATTTTGGAGGCATGGAGCGGGATCGCTTGGTCGATGAGCTTCGAAAGGAGATCGGAAGAGCGTCGTGTAGGGAAAGAGTGTAGATCTCGGTGGTC
>CALBZH010000828.1 GCA_937889795.1 uncultured Syntrophobacteraceae bacterium
CATCACGTCTGTATTCAAGCTCCAATCGGACATGAGCTTTCAGGACGCTGTTTTGGCCGTCTGCTCCATGAGAGTCCGCGGATCGACGCTCACTGGAACACCCTCGTAGGGAGTCCGTCTCTTTTGCTTCAGGGTCCGTGGATCCCTGAGCTCCTTCAGAACCTCGATGCTATCCTTATACCCCTTATAAAGCCTTGCCTTCTCCAGTGCCATGCCCGACATCGCCGCCATGGCCTGCACAAAATTCACGTCACTCAGCGTGAATTCCCAAGGCTCGCTGGTATACAGGCGCAGAGCCCCTATCGATTGCCCTCCGGCCACGACGGGGACGGAAAGAATGGAGGCAATTCCCTCCTTCTGGGCTTCCTCCGGATACTGGAGTCTGGGATCGTCCGTCACGTCAAAGATTGCCACCGGCCCCTCTTCGAGGGACTGGGCAATGGAGCGCGAAGCACTGACAGGACCCTTGCTGATATACTCCTCGCTCAGCCCATACGAAGCGGCCAGCTCCAATTCATCCGTCCGTCGATTGATGAGGAAAAGCGCGCAGCCTTTCGCCCCAAGCGCCGTCTTGATGCTCTCCACGGTCATCAGTACGACTTCTTCTGGGTCTTTTGAATGGGACATCGCGGCTGCAGTCTTCAGCAACGTCTCGTAATTCAAGAGTGCTTTTTTCATCGCCGTTCCTCCAGTCTAGAGTTGTCTTTCCTTCAAAACGGAGGCTCACCCCCTCCTTGCCCGGCAAGTCGGGAGTTTGCGCGCTGAACCTCCGCACGCCCGCGGATTAAGTCCTCGGTACGAAAGACCTCACACGCGATGTGGTCTTTCGCTAGCGCTGGATCGGCAAGATGATGATCTGTGCCCGAAACTCGCCGTAAGGGGCTTCGTGATGGGGGAGATTCTGTGAATGTGCTCTCGCGGACAGAGTCGTCAGAGCGTGAGGAAAACCTAGATCCGGAAACCAGAAGAATACATCACAAGACCATGATATTTCCAAGTGACCATAAGTGTAACCATGGCGGACGAGACTTTCCAGGGGGGCGGCTCAAAAAACCTTCTTGGCTCAGAAGGGTCGGCTCCCCATGCAACCAGACATTTCGAGGCGCTCAGCTCGCCCATGGAAACTCCGGAGCCATCCGAGGGTCATCGGTCATGATGGCTTCAGCGCCCGGGGGTCAATGCCGTACTTCTTGATTCGGTGCCAGACCGTCATGCGGTTCACCCCGAGCATCCGGGCTGCCTGCGACTGATTGCCTCGACACTTCGTGAGCGCATCGAGCAGCGCTGACTTCTCGTTGGACATCAAGGCGGGGGACGGCTCGCAGCCAATGGTTGACTGGGCGGAGCGTGTGACCTGCATCGGCAGGTGCTCAGCCTCGATCACTCCGTCTTCCGCGATGACGAAGGCGTATTCCAGAACGCTCCTCAGCTCTCTGACGTTTCCGGGCCAGTGATAACTTGCGATGAGCTTCATCGCATCGGGCGCAAGCCCCGAAATGCGCTTGCCGCTGCTGCCGCACAGCCGGCGTACGAAATGATCCGTGAGCATCGGCAGATCCTCGAGCCGCTCTCGCAGCGGAGGCAGATGAATGGGGATGACGTTGATGCGAAAATAGAAATCCTGCCTGAACTTGCCTTCCGATACCAGGTCTTCGAGGTTTCGATTGGTCGCCGTAATGATCCGAACATCCACCTTGAGGGGGCGATGATCGCCCACCCGCTCAATTTGTTTGGTTTCGAGAGCTCTCAGCAGCTTCACTTGAATGGAGAGGGGCACGTCGCCGATCTCATCGAGGAAAATGTCGCCTCCGTTTGCGGCTTCGAATCGTCCTTCCCTGTGGCTGTAAGCCCCGGTGAAGGCCCCTTTGACATGCCCGAAAAGCTCGCTTTCGAGCAGCGACTCATTCAGCGCAGCACAGTTGAGCTGCACGTAGGGTCCGTCTTTACGCTTCCCCAGGCTGTGGATGGCGTGGGCCGCCAGCTCCTTGCCCGTTCCGGTTTCCCCGAAGATGATCACCGGGGCGTCGCTTAGAGCCACCTTGCGGATAATCTCGAAGACCTTCCGCATACCGGGCGATCTGCCCAACATGCCGTGAAAGCTCGTGCTCTCATCCAGAAGCCTCGATAACTGCTGGATCTGCTCTTCCCTCCTCTCGAGCTCCGAGATGTCGGTCAGCGTCTCCACGGCCCCCAGGACTCTCCCGTCAGCATCTTTCAACAGCGAAGCGTTCTTCAAGACGTGGACATAGGAGCCGTCCTTGCGCTGCAGCATGCACGGCTGTCTGCGCGCGTGCCCCATCTCGAAAAGTCTGCACCAATGTCCCCTGCCCTGGGAACGGCATACCTCACACACATCACAGCTGAAGATGGTGCAGGACTGGCCGATGAGCTCATCTCGATCATAGCCGGTGATCTCTCCGAGAGCCTGGTTGACCATCAGAATGATCCCATCCGGTGAAATCAGGACCACGCCGTCGTTCATGGTGTTGATGATGTCCTTCCAATACTGGTTCATCTCCCACTCGTT
>CALBZH010000829.1 GCA_937889795.1 uncultured Syntrophobacteraceae bacterium
CTGGGCTTCACCTTCCCAACCGCCGACGCAACCAATTGCGCACAATACACCAACGGGAACCTCCAAAAGCTGTGCAGCGACCTGTGGTTCCTCGATCACCTGGATGACTCCAGTTTCATTCAAGTCGTCAAGAAGTTCGAGCTCCCAGCCGGGACGCATCCCAGGACCTATGCGGTGCGAAGCGTCGATGAGACGGTAGCCCAGCTTACCGCTTTGCCCGATCTTCCGTAGTCGCTCATTGGGGACGGCGGCGGGACACGGTGCCTTCCCCAATCCGTTCCAAAACACCTTTACAAGCGGGTGAGTGCGGTCTCCCTGCCCATGTTCGCCGGTCCGTATGCCGAGATCCTCCGAACAGGGCCGCACTCGCCCTCACCGGGGCATTGGGGTGAGAAGGACTTGATCGCACAATCACTCAACGGGATCGATCACAACGGACAAGGGGTGGAGAGAAGATGAAACGAGTCATCATCGGGTTGTCTCTAGTGGGGATATTTGGGTTACTGCCGGGCCCGCGGGCTTATGCACAGGAGGAGGCGGCGCCTCTCGAGGAGATCGTGGTCACCGGGGAGAAGCTGGTCACGCCGACCAAGCAGACCGGTGAAACCGTCTATACCGGCAAGGAGATCACCCGGAAGGGAATGGAGATGGAGGGGAGCAAGGCGGAGACCAGCGTCTACGAGGCCGCGGACATGCTTCCCGGCATCAACGTTGAGAGCCCGGATCCCTTCGGGCTTGCCGCCGAGCAGCGCAATGTCCGGGTTCGAGGCGTTCGCTCCGTCCTCGGTGCCATGTCGGTCGAAGGAGTGCCCAACTACGGCGGCAATCCCATCGGCCCCCGGGAGTACATCTACGACATGGAGAACATGCAGGGGCTCGCCGTTTACAAGGGGGCCATTCCCGCCGATCTCGGAACGGGCGTCGGGGGACGAGGAGGCGTTTTCGAGCTGCGGCCGCGCTGGCCCGAGAAGGACTTCGGGGTCGACATGAGCCAGGGGTACGGATCCTATGACTATTCGCGAACCTTCTTCAGGGTGGATTCGGGGGCCCTGCCGGTTACCGGCACGCGTCTTTCCACCTCCGTTTCTTACACGGAAGCGGACAAATGGAAAGGACCCGGCGACCTGGGTCCGAGAAAGAACCTGAACTTCATGCTGAGCCAGCCGGTTCCCTGCGACGAGGAGATCAAATTCTGGGTCAATGTCAACGATGTCGTCCAGAACCTTTACCGGCCGCTCACCTACGCCCAGGTCAGAAACCTCGACGATAATTACAGTTTTGATTACAACAACCGCCTGTCGACAAAAGGAACGGCAAAGCAGCAGCGGCTCGAAAACATCAACTACTACCTTTACAACCAAGCCGATCTGACAAACCTCGACCTGCTCTCGATCATCCCGGTGAAGATCAACGATTCCTTCAAACTGACCTTCAAGCCCTACTATTCCATGGAAGATTCCGACCTGCTCAATGGCGCCACCGGCCAGGGCGGGCTGGTGACCAAGCGGATCCGGGAAATCGAGCGGTACGGAGCCATCTCCGAGGCCCAATTCACGTTTCCCTGGCTCCAGAGCACCATCGGCTACTGGTTCGAATCCGTCGACATGCTGATCAACACCGAAAACTACCTTCCAGGCTCCCTCGCCTTCCAAGGCTATGGAATCAAGACGGAGGCGGAGGACAATGGGATCGTCCACAGCCCTTACGTGAAGTTCGCCGGCAAGCTGTGGCACTTCGACTGGCAGGCGGGCGTGAAGTACTTCTTTTACAGCGACCCCGCGACCAAAGGCTTCACAAGCAAGGCACCCACCTACGTGCCCGTGCGCGCCAAGGACCTGGACAGGGACGAGAAGACGTACGAGGAATGGCTGCCGAGCGTGGGCCTCGCCTACAATTTTACGGATTCCGCCCAGGTCTATGCCAGCTACGGACGGAGCCTCATCCGCCCCTATTCCTATGTTCCCCTCATCAACCTGTACAACCAGTACAGGACGGCGTTCCAGAATGCTCACGTCACTCTGAACGACCTGTTCAATGGGTATGCTCCCGAGATCTCGGATAATTTCGAGCTGGGCGGTCGGTACAAGACGGAGCTTTTCGAAATCATGCCGGCTGTGTTCTTCTCCAAGCACGACAATCTGCTTACGACGGTTTTTGATTCCCGCATCAAGCCACCCGGGCTGAAGGGTGTGAACTATCAGCAGAACATCGGCAAAGCGACGGGAATCGGCTTCGAATTGGATACGAGCCTCTTCATCAAGGACTATCTCACCTTCTTCTTCAATCCCTCGTACATCAGCCTCACTTATGATGAGGATCTCACCTATGCCGGCACCACGTTGCAGGCAAAAGGGAATCAGGTCGTCGACACGCCCGAGTGGCTCGTGAAATCCGGGCTCATTTTCAAGTATGATGGATTCGAGGTCGTTCCCATGGTGCGCTACGTTGGGGAGCGCTATGCCGATGTGGAGCACAAGGAGCGGATTGGCGACCATTTTCTGGCGGATCTCATGCTCAGCTACACGTTAAAAAATGTCCTGAAGGCTGAGTCCATGCGATTCTCGCTTGAATTCAACAACCTCTTCGACAAGAAGTATGTGTCCGTGATCAACGTCAGCGACGACAACCGGGCGGGAAGCACCAGCTATTACCCCGGTGCCCCCTTCACAGTCGTGATGCGGGCTGCCGTGAGCTTCTGAAAAGGATAGGGAATCGTGGAATTCAACGTCACTGCCATCGGCTTTGTCAGGAATCAAGCGAAGGATGTTCCGCGACACTGGACGGTCTCCGAGGATGAGGGGATTCTCGAGATCGAGGCGCAATATCGCGAGGGGCTCAAAGACATCCAGCCCGGCCAGCGCATCGTGGTCATCTTCCTCTTTCATAAGTCGCCCCCCTTCGACGAGAGTCTCCTGGTGCAGACGCCCCCGCACCGCCAAGGCGAGCGGATCGGCGTCTTCAGCATCTGCTCCCCGAGGCGCCCCAACCCCATCGGGCTATCGGTTTTCGAGGTGCTCGGGGTGGAAGGAGCGCGCATCCGAGTCAAGGGACTGGACACCTTTGATGGAACCCCCATTCTCGACATCAAGCCTTGGATAGACCCGGATCCCGGCTCAAGGACCGCAGGGATGACGTCCGGGGGTTCCAGCGATTCGTTCGGCGCCCGCGACCACTGAGATCACTATGCACCATGGGCAGCCTTCGCAGCGAGGATCAACCGCTGCGTCACGGGGTGCCGCGGGCTTTCGAGAAGCTCTCGCGGGGCGCCTTCTTCCACGATCGCTCCGTCGGCAAGCACGAGAATACGGTCGGCCACGTAACAGGCCGAAGCCAGGTCATGGATGGTGGTCAGAATGGACGCGCCGCGCGCGGCGATGTCTCGGAAGCAATTCAGGATGCCGACGCCTGCCGAAGCATCCAGCATGGAGGTCGGCTCATCGGCAAGGAGGAGCTCCGGCTCCGTGATGAGGGCACGGGCGATGGCCAGGCGTTGGCGCTGGCCACCGGAGAGCTGCGCGGGATAGCGATCGAGATACTCTTCCGGAGGAGCCAGCCGCACCAGCGAAAGCGCCTCGTGAATGGCCCGATCGGGCACGGGTTTGCGCGACCGAATGCGGAGCGGCTCGGCGACGATCTGCCGAGCCCGCAGGTGCGAGGCAAGGGCCGCGTAAGGGTCCTGGAAGACCAGGGACATACGCTCTCGCCCCCGGCTCGTTTCCACCAGCGGGAGGGGAGCCCCGAGGAAGGTGGCCTCCCCCGCGTCGGCATCGAGGAGACCGGACAGGATTTGAAGGAGGGTGGTTTTGCCAGCGCCCGACGGCCCCACGAGAGCGGCCACCTCACCCGGATGGAGACTCAGGTCCACGCCACGGAGCACCTGAGTCCCCTGCCTTCGCGATCCGAATCGGCGACTGATTCCATTCACCTCGAGGAGGGGCGCAGGCGTCCGTCCCGTACACCCAAGAGACTCCGGACGCGCGCGCTCCTCCCCTTCTCTCGTCACGATCTTCACCACCCTCGGCTGTAGACTTCCGAGCAGTCAAGGCAGGCCACCTTGCCTTCCCGCACCCTTGCCCTGGGCTCCATCACGGGCTCGCCGCAATACTCGCAGGTGACCGACTTGAAGATGCGGGCCTTCTTGGGGACCTCCGGCGAAACCTCCATCACCGTGAACAGCTTCTCCTGGTCCGCCGCCAGCAGCTCGATCACGCGCTCTTTTTGAAAGGCCCTGAAGAGGGTCATTTCCTCTTCCGTGGCCGTGCCGCTCATGACCTTCCCGAACGCCGCTTCCTGCTCGGGCGTCCGGTCGAACAGACCGGGCTTGGCGATGGCCCGGACCGCACGGCCCTGTTTGCGGTTGATCAGCGTATAGGCCTGCTTGCCCTTGTCCTGGTAAATGAGGTTGCCCTTTCCCAGGGTGCATCCGAGGATGAACTGAATCGCGTCCACGCCGCAGCCGTCGGATTCGACGATGGCGACCAGCTCCTCATCTTCGGGACGCTCCACCTGCAGATAGGCCTGAACCGCCTTGGCGGCCCTGTATCCGATCGCCAGTCCGGGGCACATGTGCCCGTGAAAACGAATCGCTTCCTGAAGATCCAGGGGGTATTCCTCTGTCATGATGCTCCTCCTTGTCACCGGACCGATGCGGCCCGTGCTGTTGGTAATGTCGTCAAACGATGACACCTTACCCGATGATCATCCGTCCCGGCCAGGACGGGTCGTTCCCGGGCGCAGAGCGGCTCGCTCCACGGGCACCGCTCGCAGAACCCGCAGCCTTCCGGTTCTCCTCGAAGTGCCACGGCATGTCCCGAAATAGCCTGTCGGCTGTAGGGGACGTCCCCGAGACGGACCGCCGACTCCATAAGGCCCCGCGTATAGGGGTGGCGTGGGGCGCCCGCACTCCCGGCGGGCAGCTCCTCAACGATCTCTCCGCGATAGAGCACGACGATCCGCTGCCCCCAGGATCGGGCCAGTCCGATGTCGTGGGTGAGAAATGCCACGCTGCAACCGTTTGCCGACTGCCACTCCCGCAGAAAAGCGATGAGCGCCGCGCGCGTGAGCTCGTCCAGCGCATGGGTCGGCTCGTCGAGCACCAGAAGCTTGGGCTTGTTGAGAAGCGCCAGGATGAGCCCCATGCGCTGCTTTTGTCCTCCCGAGAGCTGATGGGGCCAGGAATCCCACAGACTCGCAGCCACATCAAGCCTCTTTCCCAAAGGATCGACCGCAGCGAGCACCTCCCCTCGGCGGACCCGGTCCCTCGACTCCTTCCGCAGCACCTCGCGCGCCGATTCCCAAAGCCTCTGGGTCGGATGGAAGGTGTCTTGGACGTTTTGCGGCACCAGGGCCACCTGCCGGTAATACAGTCGAGCCAGCTCCTCCGGCTCCAGCGCAAGCAAATCCAGGCCGTCAAAGCGCGCCTCCCCCCGGAGCAGACTCTGTCCGGGAAGGGGGCGTCCCAGCATCGCCCAGGCCAGACTCGTCTTTCCGCCGCCCGATTCCCCGACCACCACGAGCCGCTCCTCTCGCCCGATTTCCAGAGTCACGTCCCAGAGCGGATAGATGGCTCGCTTGGCGGCGAAAAGGGTGAGATGTCGAACCGAGAGCGTCATGCGGCCTCCATGCGTCGCATTCCATCCTCGAGAGCGTAACCCATCAGGGTGAAGGCAAGAACGGCGATACTCACCAAGAGCGACGGAGGCAGAAGCCACCAGCTCCAGGCCGGGGTCCAGAAGATCCCGGGGTAATCCAGGGCGCTTCGGATCATCGTGCCCCAGCTCTTGAGTGTCGGATCCCCGAGCCCCAGAAAGCTCAGTCCTGCCTCGGCCACGATCGCATGACTCGCCGTGGCGGCCGCCTTGGCCATCAGCAGAGGCAAGAGCTCCCGCCACAGGTGATGGCGCAGCACGTACCCGAACCCTCCGCCCGAAAAGCGGACGAAGCGAACGGCATCCCGCTCCCGAATGGAGAGAACCTGGGCGCGGATCGTGCGCGCCACACCCGGCCACAGGAGCAGGATGAGCACGCCCAGGACGTTGCCGAGCCTGGGGCGCAAG
>CALBZH010000830.1 GCA_937889795.1 uncultured Syntrophobacteraceae bacterium
AATCGAGCGAAAGTGATGGACTTCGGCATCGCCAAGCTCCCCTCTCTTTCCATGACCGTGACGGGAATGGTCCTTGGAACTCCCTTCTACATGTCGCCCGAGCAGATCTCGGGTCAGAAGGTGGACATTCGCTCGGACATCTTTTCGACCGGGGCCGTCCTCTACGAGCTTCTCACGGGCCAGAAGCCTTTTCCGGGCGATTCCACCGCGACACTCACCTACAAGATCCTGCAGATGAACCCGGCTCCTCCCACGACCATCAACGCCAAGATCTCGCCGACCATGTCGGATATCACGCTTCGCGCCCTGGCCAAGGATCCCAACGAGCGATTCCAGACCCCCACCGAGATGCTGAATGCCCTTCGCAGGCACCAGGAAAAGCTATCGGCGCAAGGCAGCGCAACCATCGTCGGCTCCCCGCAAGACGGGTACGACCCAACGGTCCTGGCTGACAGGCCAAAGCCCGACGTCCCCCCTGCCCCGTCGGTTGAGGCCAAGCCACTACAGGAGCCTTCCTTGCCGTCGGAACCTTCCGCGAGCCCGCATGTTGAGTCAGCGAAGGGGCCTGCGAGACAATCGAGAGCGAGTGACGAGAGGGTGCGCGGAGGTGAGTCCGACCGGGCGGCAAAAGGATCCGCGGAAGAGATGCCCCCGGAGAGAGTGGCCCAGGGAGCGAGGAATGAAGCCAAGTCGGCCCCCGGCTCTCGAGCCGTGGGCGTGGCGGCGCTCCTGCTGCTTGTGCTGGCTGCCGCCTTTATTGTCTATGTCAGCGTGCGGGCTCCTGAGCAGCCCCCTGCCCCCACCGTCACCACCAAGCCGCCGGCCTCCCCGCCCGGGCCTCAGACAGTCCAGTCTCCGACGGTTTCGACTCCCTCGGCTCCCGCTCCCGTCCCAGAAGCTCCCAAGTCCCTGGACTCCCTTCTCCTCGAGGCCGGAAGGAGCTTCGTGAGTAATCCCGCCACAGCCCAGAAGCTCCTGGAGGAAGCGCTGACGATCAGCCCCGATCATTTCGAGAGCCTTATGATGCTCGCCCGACTCTCGAGCTTCCAGAAAGACTATGCAGGAGCCATCCAGCACTATGAAGCGGCGCTCCGCGTCAACAGTCAGGCAACCGAGGCCTATTTCGAGCTTGGCTGCCTCCAGGTGGCGCAGGCCGATTATGCCGCCGCGGTACGAAGCCTCGAGGCCTGTCTGGCCCTCCAGCCTCGAAACCGGGATGATGTCCTGACCAACCTCGGATTCGCGTACGCGATGTTGAACAATCCCGAAAAAGCCGGTCGGATCTATCAAGAGGCCCTCGTATTCAACCCGAAAAACGAACGGGCGCGCGCGCTCATGGCGAGCCTGCCCCAGCCAATGCCTCAGCCCAAGACGCTGGTGCAGCCGCCGGCACCGGACACGACCAAGTCCGCTCCGCCCAGGATCGAGGGGAAGTATACCGTTGAGGGAGCCAATCCCAACGGCTCCAGGTATCATGGCGTCGCGACCATCGCACGCAAGGAAAACCGTTACACCATGACCTGGACGATTGGAAACCAGCCCTTTTCAGGGAGTGGATCGCTCAGGGGCGACACCTTGACGATCACTTGGAAGGGTCCCACGGGGGAAGTCGGTATCGTCACCTATGCCGTTACGCCGGCTGGTGTCTTGAAGGGGGTATGGGCCAACGGCAAGGGGTCGGAAACCCTCACCCCCCTCAGGTGATGCAGTGCGACTCACGACCGTTGGTGATGGCCCTTAGCCAAGGTGTCTGGTGTCGGGTGTCAGCGAGAGAGGCCAGAAGCCCGTTCGACTGAAACCTGAACGCTGAAACCTGAAACCAACGGTCTCGAATTGCACGCCAGGTGATGCAGCCTCAAGACCTCGTGGAGCGTTCTTTCAACGCACTCACAAGCTCTTTCACGTTCTTTGGAGGCACAGGGAAATCGGGCTTGGCTTCCATCGCGATAGCCTCCTCCGGGCATCCCGTGGCGCAAACGCCGCAACCGAAACAGCGGTCGACATCGAGCAGGGGAGCCTTCCCCTCCTCCAGATGCAGAGCCTCTGGGGGACACCGGTCCACGCAGGTTCCGCACGCCAGGCAGCGCGCCGCATCAAAAGTTGGCTGAAAGCCGGAGTTGAAGACCCATCCGGGCCTGGGCTGTTTGAGGACCTGGGAAACGACCTCACAGTGCCAGCGATCGCAGTTGCACATGAAATCGATCTCGTCGGTCGTGTTGCGGCTCATGTGGATGAGGCCAGCTTCTTCGCACCGATTCAGGATCTCCAGAGCCTCCTGCTTGCCAACCCGCCTTCCCCCCAGCCGCTCGACCAGATTGTCCGCGATGCCGCCAAACCACATGCAGACGGAAAGCGGCATCCCATGAAGGCTCTCACCCCGCAGCTTTGCCGCGTGACGACAATAGCAGGTGCCCACGGCAACGGAATCGTACTTCTCGATGTACGTGACAACCTGGTCGTAGGTGTGAACGACGTTGCCCGCCTTGATGGTTCTGGCAACGGGGATGACCCGGGTCAATGGGACCGTGATCTTCTCGACCCCCCGGGCCGCCTCGTAAGCCGTCTTGTAGGCGTGGATCAGGTGCGCCAGCTTCCGGTCTCGCTCGGTTTCACGGCCGGAGATGAAGGTGTATTCAAAAATGCCGGGCATGAAAGGGAGCCCCTGGTACAACCGTTGGCCCGTCGACGAAAAGACGCCGCACAATCCCCGGTTGGCCATCCTTTCGAGAGTATCGACCACCGCGTCTTCGGCTCGCCCCAGTTTTTCAGCGATTTCACGGGCCGGGGTGGGCTTCCGGCTCATCGCATTATTGACCGCAGCCTCCTCGGGCGTAAAAAGCGCTTCCACCAGGGCGAAAAACTCCGGAATATCCATCCCGGCAAAAGGCCCGCCGCGACTTTTCATCACGCTGAGGAGCTCCGTGTAGACTGCCTGTGTCATGATCATTTCCTTCCTTCAAGAGTGGTCCGGGTCATTGAGGAGTGAATACAGGCTTTCGTTTTTCACAGAAGGCCCGGAGTCCTTCCAAGCCTTCGGGGTGGGCAGCGCAGGTGGAGAGGCCCAACCGCTCCCGTTCCAGGTGCGTTTCAAAGGAGCTGTCGAAGGAGTCCGTGAGGAGGCGCTTGGCCCATCCGAAGGAATTGAGCGAGCCCGCTGCCAGGCCCTTGGCCATGCGAACGGCTGCTTCCAGAGCCTGCCCGTCCTCGACCACTTCGGTCGCCAACCCCCACGCCAGGGCCTGCTCGGAGCCAATGGGCCGATCGAACGCCATGATTTCCATGGCGCGAGCAAGACCGACCAGCCTCGGCAGCATGAACGATCCCCCTCCGTCGACGCAAAGACCGTTGGACGTATAAGCTTGCCGCATCGTGGCTGACTTGGCCACCACCCTGAAATCACAGGCCAAAGCCAGGGAGAATCCTCCCCCGGCGGCGACGCCGTTCACCGCGGCAATGACGGGCTTCGCCATGCGGCGGATATCGAGAATCGCAAGGTGAAATTGCGCGGCCAGCACGCGGAACGCGACGGACGCTCCCCCCGGATAGGCAACCGCCCACCGAAGATCCCCGCCGGCGCAGAACGCTTTCCCTTCTCCCGAAATGACGAGCGCTCGAACGCTCTGATCCGCTCCCAGGCGCACCACATGAGCGGCAAACGATTCGAGAAGCTCGTCATTGAAGGCGTTGTAGGCCTGCGGCCTGTTGAGGGATACGGTGGCAATCCCGTCCACTTCCCTGACGATCAGACTCTCTGTCATGGGCAATCCTTCCTGCAGTGAGACAAGCCCGAGGGACTTCGACGCCGTCCCCACCCCATTCCTCGCACCATTGTAACTTGCATGCGAGCTATAAAAGCCACGAACGAGCTCAGCTCGCCCGGTTCAGAAGTCTTTTGAGAAGCCCCCGAAACATGAGCTCCTCCTCCCGGCTCATGCCAACGAGAAACTGCTGGTTCGCCTCCTCCATGGCCCCCTTCAGCGTGTCGCCGACCGCCCTGCCCGTTTCGGTCAGACCGATCATGATCGCCCGACGATCCTCCGGATTCGACCGCCGCTCAATCATGCCGGTCGCCTCGAGCCGATCCAGGATCCCCGTGAGTGTCGCGCTATCCAAAATCGTGCGCTCCCCCAATTGCTTCGAGGTGATCATGTCTTCTTCGGACAGGAACGTGAGGATCATGGCCTGAACCCCCGTCACTCCCAAAGATGCCACCTTCTGCCCCCAAAACCGGGATCCGGCCTGACTGCACTTGGCCAGGAGAAAGAAAATACAGTCACTCACATGCACCGACATTCACTCCATCCCAAACCCATTGCTCCTAAGCATCATGCGCAAAAGCAAATTGCACGCTAGCTACTTGTACCCGAGCTTCCACGATCCGTCAAGCGGTGATTCATCTTCAGATCCAGTTTTGGTTGACAGGATCAAAGAAGCAGGCGATGATTCCGACCAATCAAAAGGGAGTAGCTAGCTGAGGCAAAGTCACCAATCCGGCGGTCCCCGCCTGGCTTTGCCGTTGGCCAACGAGCCAATTAGCGAGACTTTTGGCGTGAGCAGTCATGCTGAAGGTCTCGCTTTTTTTTGTGTGCAGCCCGATGGAACGAGACCTGACGCGCTTTGGATTCGAGCCCAACCATTGCATCAAGGAGAGAACATGACGGATCTGAAACGTTTCATGCCCATTGGACTGGCCGTGCTTTTCACCATGCCAGGGCTTGCCATGAGCCTACTTCACCTCGCCCCCGCTCCGCCTTTCATGGCGCTCACGACGGGCGCCGCCATCCTGGGAGCGTCGTTCCTGCTCCTCTGGGCGTGCGATGCCGCCCAAAAAGACATCTCCCAGGCGCTTGCCCTCGCGGTTGTGGCGCTGATCGCGGTGCTTCCCGAGTACGCCGTCGACATGTATTTCACGTGGCAGGCCGGCCAACATCCGGAGAGCGATTACGCCCATTACGCGATCGCCAACATGACGGGGGCCAATCGGCTTCTGATCGGCGTCGCCTGGAGCGTCATCATCGCCATCTTCTGGCTCAAGAGCAGGCGAGCGATCGAGCTCGACCCGGACAGACGGACGGAAATCCTGTTTCTGGGTCTTGCAACCCTTTACGCCTTCGTGATTCCGATCAAAGGCAGCCTCGCCTGGCTCGACGGCGTCGCACTCATCGGGCTCTACATCTGGTACATCCGGCTCGCAAGCCGACGCCCCTGCGAAACCTGTGAACTCGACGGCCCTGCCGAGCTTCTTGGGCGGTTGCACAAGGGCAAGCGCCGGGCGGCTACCGCGCTCATGTTTCTATTTGCCGCCGGTGTCATCCTAGCCAACGCGGAGGTCTTCTGTGAGTCGCTCATCGCGACCGGAAGAATCCTCGGGGTCAGCGAATTTCTGCTTGTTCAGTGGCTGGCCCCCATCGCCTCCGAAGCTCCCGAATTCACCGTGGCCATCATGCTGGCGCTGCGTGGCCATGCGGCGGTAGCCCTCGGCAGCCTCATTTCAGCGAAGCTCAACCAATGGACGCTCCTGGTCGGGATGATCCCGGGCGTTTACGGACTGTCGAGCGGGTCTCTTGCAAACCCGATCCCCATGGGGGCGATGCAGATGAACGAGATCCTCCTGACAGCCGCCCAATCCCTCCTGGCCGTCGC
>CALBZH010000831.1 GCA_937889795.1 uncultured Syntrophobacteraceae bacterium
TGCCGCCCCTATCCGTGCTCATCCGTGCGTCTTGATCCGTGTCCATCCGTGTCTCGGGGACGTGGCGGTTTCAAGGAAAAATGCGCAGGTCGCAACAGCTGAACGGGGATCATGGAACAGTTCTTCCAACAGTTGACCAATGGGTTGGCGGTGGGTGGCATCTACGCGCTCATCGCGTTGGGCTATACCATGGTGTACGGTGTGCTCAAGCTGATCAACTTCGCCCACAGTGATCTCTTCACGCTTGGAGCCTACTTGGGGCTGACGCTGCTCACCTCCTTGGGAATCATGGGCAAGGTTGGACCCTTGTTCGGTACGATCGTGCTGGCCCTCATGGTGATGGGGCTGGTGGCGATGGTCGGAGCTTTGCTCGATCGGGCGGCTTACCGGCCCCTTCGCGAATCGCCGCGTTTGTCGGCGGTTGTGTCGGCTCTGGGAGCGTCGATTTTTCTGCAAAACAGCGTGATGTTGATCTACGGCGCGCGCTTTCAGGTCTATCCTCCAGATATTCTTCCGAAAATAATCCTTAATCTGTTCGGACTGCCTATTCCCCTCGTGCGCATTCTAATCCTCCTGGCTTCTCTGCTGATCATGCTGGCGCTGTACTTTTTCATCCAGAAGACGAAGTTGGGAACGGCTATCCGAGCCGCCGCCATCGACCAAGGGGCTGCTCGTCTGATGGGAATCAATGTGAACCGGGTGATCCTTCTCGTCTTTATGGTTGGCCCGGCTCTCGGCGGGGTCGCGGGGCTGATGGTGGGGCTCTACTACGGCCAGATCACGTTCACCATGGGCTGGGGATATGGGCTGAAGGCGTTTACCGCGGCCATCCTGGGGGGGATCGGAAACATTCCCGGAGCCATGCTGGGGGGGATCCTGCTCGGAGTGATCGAAGCGATGGGGGCTGCCTACGTGTCGCTGGCTTACAAGGATGCGATCGCTTTTGTGGTTTTGATCCTGATTCTCATGGTTCGTCCTACGGGGCTCCTGGGAGAACGGGTGGCGGAAAAAGTATGACGATGAGGAGCCATTGCATCACGGCGGGTGTGGCGGGTCTGATCGCGGTGCTGCCCCTCGGCTTGAACCCCTATTGGATCGACGTTCTGAACAACGTCGCCATCTATTCCATCCTTTCCCTGAGCTTGAATCTCATCGTGGGCCACACGGGGCTTTTTAACCTCGGACATGCGGCCTTTTACGCCATCGGGGCCTACACGACGGGGATCTTGAACACCCACTACCAGGTGCCCATCCTGTGGACGCTTCCCGTGAGCGCGGTCGCCGCCGGGCTTTTCGCGATGCTGGTGGCTCGTCCCATCATCCATTTGCGAGGGGATTACCTGTGCATCGTGACGATCGGGGTGGGGGAGATCCTTCGGATTGCGCTCGTGAACGATGTCTTTGGGATCACCGGTGGCTCCAATGGCATATCGGGGATTGCGCGGCCCTCTCTGTTCGGGTACGTCATTCGGACCCCGATGCAGTTCTACTACTTGTTGTGGACCTTTACCGGCATCACGGTTTTCCTGTTGCACCTTCTGGAGTATTCCCGGTTTGGGCGGGCTATCAATTACCTGCGCGAGGACGAAGTGGCCGCCGAGGGCAGTGGCATCAACACGGCCCATTACAAGCTGGCGGTCTTTGTCCTTGGAGCTGGTTGGGCCGGCATGGTAGGGACCCTCTATGCATCGAAGATGATGCTCATTGCTCCGGAAGCCTTCAGCTTCTGGGAATCGGTTCTCATGTTCGCCATCGTCATTCTAGGGGGATCAGGGAGCATTCCGGGCATGCTCCTCGGGGCCTTCCTGGTCGTCGGACTGCCGGAGCTGTTTCGCGAGTTTGCCAATGCGCGGATGCTGGTTTTTGGGGCCGCCATGGTGGTGATGATGATCTTTCGCACCCAGGGGCTTCTGCCTGCGCGGCCGCGCCAATACGATCTTCCGACCGAGGGTGAGGTGGAGGCGCGCTCATGAGCCTCCTGAGCCTTCACCGCGTCACGAAGACCTTCGGAGGGCTCATGGCCGTGAGCCAGGTCTCGTTCGACGTGGAGGAAGGGAGCATCGTGGGACTCATCGGACCGAACGGCGCGGGCAAAACCACCATTTTCAATTTGATTACCGGTATTTACAGGCCAGACTCGGGAGACATCCGTTTTCGCGATACGCCGATCGGCGGCCGCCGCACGCACCAAATCATCGCTCTCGGGATTGCGAGAACCTTTCAGACCATCAGGCTCTTCCAGAATCTCTCGGTCCTTGAGAACGCACTGGCCGGATGCCACTGCCAGATGAAGGCCGGAGTGATCGGGTCACTCTTCCACACACCCTCCCAAAAACGCGAGGAAAAGGAGGCCCAAAGACGCGCCCTTGAGGCGCTTGAATTTGTCGGGCTGCGACAGCAGGCGATGCAGATGTCCAAGAACCTGTCTTACGGAAATCAACGTCTCCTGGAGATTGCTCGAGCCATGACGACGGGGCCCCGGTTGCTCATCTTGGACGAGCCGGCCGGGGGAATGAACGAGCAGGAGACGAATCAGCTCGTTTCACTCATCTGGAAGATTCGGGACAAAGGCATCACGGTGCTCCTGATTGAGCACGACATGAGCTTGGTCATGCGGGTGTGCGAGAAGATCGTGGTGGTGGAATACGGGTCGAAAATCGCCGACGGCACTCCGGAAGCGGTCCGGCAGGATCCACGCGTGATCGAAGCCTATCTGGGGACCGAAAGCGACTGGTAGAAAGTGACGGGCGACATGCTCCTGCTTGAAGTGTCCGACTTGCACGTGAAATACGGTAACATCGAGGTGCTCCACGGGATCGACCTCAAGATCAGCGAAGGGGAGATCGTGGCCATTCTCGGAGCCAATGGCGCAGGCAAGTCGACCACGCTCATGACCCTGAGCGGTCTGCTCAAGCCCGCGAGCGGGTCCATCCGGTTTCGCGATGCACTGCTTCATAAGATGCAGGGGCACGACGTGGTGCGGCAGGGGATTGCTCAAGTCCCCGAGGGACGCCGCATGTTCGGGACTCTGACGGTTCAGGAGAACATGAACCTCGGAGCCTTCACGTGCAACGATGCAATGCGCGTCAAACGAACCCAGGAATGGATCTACACCCTCTTTCCGATCCTGGCCGAGCGGCGCAGCCAGCTCGCGGGGACGCTAAGCGGCGGCGAGCAGCAGATGCTGGCCATCGGGCGCGCGCTCATGAGCCAGCCGAAGATCCTTCTCCTCGATGAGCCCAGCCTCGGCCTCGCGCCACTGCTGGTTAAAGCGATTTTCCAGACGATTCGCGAAATCAACGGGAGCGGCGTAACCGTCCTGCTCGTCGAGCAAAACGCAAGGGCTGCCCTGCGCCTCGCCCACCGGGCCTATGTGATGGAGATCGGTCGCATCGTCATGGAAGGCCCGGCAGCCGATCTCATGGCCAACGCCCAGGTCCAGTCCGCGTATTTGGGTGCGCATGCTCTTTGACTTGCGGAGACCCGAACATCCCACCCATTCATTCCATGATAGAGCACCAACTCACCGCAATAATCCTCAAGACTTCTCTTTCCACTTCTTCAGGGGGATGTCACCTGACCCAGCAAGAGCTTGCATCATGCTGGCGCAGGCG
>CALBZH010000832.1 GCA_937889795.1 uncultured Syntrophobacteraceae bacterium
TTTTCGAGAAGCGGCTGAATGAATCCGGCGATGCGCTCGAGAAGGAATTTCTGCGAGGCCTGATCAACGAAGAGCGGGAGCACTATGTCCTTCTCGCCGATCTGAAATTCTATTACGTGGATCCGGAAGGATGGTTCATGGAAAAGAGTCGGGCGCGCCTGGATGGGGCTGGGGGCTCCGCCTGATCCTGAGCTTCAAGGCCCACCGGGAAGTCCGTTGGGTCGAGAAGTGATGATCGCCGCCCATGTGCGTGGGCACGTTTCCCCAGTATCCGTCAGATACCCCAACCGCGTGGAGCCTTGGCCATGTCGAAGAGCGTCCGAGTATGGTCTGCAGTTGCGGCAACTCTTCTTGGGATCCTTATTGGGTCTTCGTCCAATGCGCAGCGGGTCAATCCTCCGTCCGAGGGTGGAAGTTTCCCCGACATCATGATCCCCGCTCCTTCGAGCGCAGAGGCTCAGAAGTATCTAGGCCTCAAGGCCAAAGAGAAGTTCAAGGTCTCCGAAATCAAGGCCGAGCTGGTCATCTTTGAAGTGTTCAGCATGTATTGCCCCCACTGCCAGAGGGAAGCCCCATCCGTTAACGAGCTCTATCGGCTTATCGACGGCCGCCCCGATCTGAAGGGAAAGATCAAGGTCGTCGGGCTTGGCGCGGGGAACAACAGTTTCGAGGTGGAGCTTTTCAGCAAGAAATACGACATCCCGTTTCCTCTGATTCCTGATGTGGATCTGGCTCTGCACCGAGCACTGGGTGAAGTCAGAACCCCTTATTTCATCGCTGTCAAGCTGGGTCGGGGGGGACAGTCGAAGGTCATTTATTCGAAGGTCGGGAGCCCCGGAGACCCCTCACAGTTTCTCGATCTGTTGCTGCAACGCTCCAAGGCTCTTTGACCGGAGGGGATTATGAGCAAGACGACGTTTCCGGCGGCATTGGTCGTGGCGATCCTGGTTGGACTTGGCGTTGCTTGGGGACAGGTGGAATCGGAGCAGTTCAAAGGCAAGATTTTTCATGCCGAGCCACTCAAGCCCATCGACAGCCGGGTAAGCGTGAAAGTGGGCGACACGGCCCCCGACTTTACACTACCCTCCATAACGGGGGAAAGAGTATCTCTCAGCCAGTATCGGGGCAAGAAGAACGTGGTCCTGTCTTTCGTCCCGGCTGCTTTTACACCGGTCTGCTCCCAGCAGTGGCCAGGGTACAGGATGATCCAGGACATGTTCGATGCGCTTGATGCCACCGTGATAGGCATCACAACCGACAACCTCCCGTCACTTTTTGCGTGGACTCAGGAGATGGGTGGGATTCCGTTCCCAGTGCTGTCGGATTTCTGGCCCCATGGCAAGGTCTCGTCCGAGTACGGAATCCTTCGCGGTGACGGAACCAGTGAGCGAGCCCTTTTTGTGGTGGATAAATCGGGTGTCATTCGCTATATAGATGTGCATGACATCAACGAAAGGCCTCCGCTGGACCGCTTGCTCCAGCAGCTCGAAGCGCTTAACAAGCATAAGACGAAGAAGTAAACGAGTCGGAATGGTAGCCCAATGACGGGATGCATGCTTCCTGGAAGCTGCAGCGGGTGAGTACTACCATGTAGAGGGAGGAGCGAATGGCAAAGAAGACGAGGCATGTCGTCCATGGTGAATGTCCACAGTGTGCGTGCGGGGATGTTTCCTTCATTCCGTCCGAGACCATGAAGGAAAAGTATACGGGCCCCGAAGCTGAGATCGAGATTCTGTGCCCGTCCTGTGGGACGAAGCACAAGGGCAAGCTGGTGGTCGAAGAGGTGGAAGACAAGTAACGCCGAGGTGTGGTATCGCTCAAGTCCCGGGGGCATCCTTGCACAGGGTTGAGCGTACGGAAAAGCGAAAGCGTCTCGCGAGAATTCAAGGAGGGATACGATGAGTACACCGCAACATTGTCCTGGTTGGGAAAAGTTCAAATCGCTCACGTCTTTTGTCTGTAAGTGCCCCGAGTGCGGCAAGGAAAAAGAGATCTTTTCCGACGAGTTCAACAAACAGCACGTTTGCCAGGGATGTGGAAAGCCGATCGATTTCTCCAAGTGCGCACCTCCCGCCTGATCTCGACGGTACCAAGCAGGGTCGGCTCGGATCCGGTTGAATCGACCCTGCTCATTTGCTTCTCGCCCGCACGGGTCCCCGCCGAGCTCTCCGACGGGAGCCTCCGCTCTCACTGCCCGATTCCCCGACACCATCAATCATGACATTCCCGACCTTGATGGAGTACCAGAGCCATGGCCAATCGGCTTCAACATGAAAAAAGTCCTTACTTGCTCCAGCATGCCCACAATCCAGTGGACTGGTATCCTTGGGGGGACGAGGCCTTTCGAAAGGCGAGAGAGGAGAACAAGCCGATCTTTCTGTCGATCGGATATTCGACCTGTCACTGGTGCCACGTGATGGAGCGCGAATCGTTCGAGGACGGGGAGGTGGCGGGGCTCCTCAACGAGCACCTGGTCGCCGTGAAGGTCGATCGCGAAGAACGCCCCGACGTGGACGAGATCTACATGGGGGTGTGCCAGGCTATGACGGGAAGCGGGGGCTGGCCCCTGTCCATTTTCATGACCCCGGACCAGAAGCCGTTTTATGCCGCCACCTACCTTCCCAAGCAGGGGCGGATGGGGATGGCGGGGTTCATGGACGTCGTTCGCCAGATCGCTCGCCTGTGGAAGGAGCAGCCGGAGCGGGTCCTCCAGGCGGGTGATCAAGTTACCCAGGCAATCCAGCCGAAAGGATCCCAAGGGGCTCAGGCCCCTCCAGGAATGGCAGCACTTGACCTGGCCTACCAGCAGCTTCAGGGGACGTTTGATTCCCAATGGGGCGGCTTCGGGCATGCGCCCAAATTCCCCACGCCACACCACCTCACGTTCCTGCTCCGATACCATCGGCGTCATCCGGAATCTGCGGCGCTGAGCATGGTCGAAAAGACCCTCTCAAGCATGAGGCGGGGGGGCATCTTCGACCAGGTAGGGCTCGGGTTTCACCGATATTCCGTCGATGAGCGGTGGCTCGTTCCGCATTTCGAGAAGATGCTCTACGATCAGGCTCTGCTGGCCATGGCCTATGTGGAAGCCTATCAGGTGACCGGAAAGCGGGAGCACGCCGATGCCGCTCGCGAGATTTTCGAGTATGTGCTTCGGGATATGACCGATCCTCTGGGCGGCTTCTATTCCGCCGAAGATGCTGACAGTGAAGGCGAGGAGGGGCTCTTCTACGTCTGGACGCCGGATGCGGTGAAAGCCGTGCTGGGTGCCGAGCGGGCCGACCTTTTTTGCCGGTACTTTGACATCACTTCGGCGGGGAATTTCGAGCACGGACGCAGCATTCCACACGCGCTCAAAACCGAGGAAGTCTTTGCTCGGATGGTGGGGATGACTCCGGAAGCCCTCAAAGACGCGCTGGCTTCGTGTCGCGGAGACCTTTTTGCGGCGAGGGAGCGACGCATTCATCCACTGAAGGATGACAAGATCCTTACCGCCTGGAACGGACTGATGATCGCCGCCTTGGCGATGGGATCGCGTGCGATGGGGGACCAACAGCTCCTGGACGTTGCCTCGAAGGCCGCCGACTTCCTCTGGAGCAACCTTCGAGACGGGTCGGGCCGATTGCTTCGCCGATTCCGTGGCAACCAAACGGCGCACATGGCCTACCTGGACGATCATGCGTATTTCGTGTGGGGGCTTCTTGAGCTCTACGAGACGAGCTTTGAGGTCAGGCACCTGGAGCGGGCATTGACGCTCAATCAGGCCATGCTCGATCTCTTCTGGGACGAGGACGAAGGAGGCCTTTTTTTCACGGGGAGCGATGGGGAGGAGCTGATCGTTCGGGACAAGCAGCTCTACGACGGAGCCGTGCCGTCAGGCAACTCCGTGGCCGCGTTGAACCTGTTGAGACTGAACCGCATGACGGGGAATCCCCTGCTTGAAGAAAGGGCCGACCGGCTGCTTAAACGCTTTGGGGGGATGGTTCAGGATTATCCGATGGCCTATACGCAATTCATGAATGCGGTTGATTTTGCCCTTGGCCCCACCACGGAGGTGGTTTTCTCCGGCGACCTGGAAGACGAACGGGGGCGCTCCATGCTTGAATGGGTGCGCGGGCGATTTGCGCCAAACCGCGTGATGCTCTGGCGCAGGACGGGGACGGAAGGAGAGCGGCTGGATTCTCTGTGCGGGTATGTCGGGCAGCTGCAGCCCAAGGATGGCGGCCCGACCGTCTATGTTTGCGAGCACTACGCCTGCAAACGGCCCGTGACGACCCTGGAGGAACTGAAGGCAGTGTTGATGTAGGGAGGTGCGCTGGAACATGGGAAAAGCGGTCGGGATTGCACAGCTCTTTGAGAAGCACCAGGACTACCTTGAGCAGGAAGTGACTGTCGATGGGTGGGTTCGCACCAGACGCGACTCTAAGGCCGGAGTGAGCTTCATCGAGCTTAACGACGGGTCCTGTCTCAAGAACCTCCAGGTTGTCGCCGAGCACGCCAGGTTCGATCTTGAACGGGAGCTCGGGTCTGTTTCAAACGGGGCTGCCGTGCGCATTGAGGGACGGGTGGTCGCCTCGCCCGGCAAGGGGCAGTCGATTGAGCTGCTGGCCCTGAGTATCAAACTCTATGGCTCGTCTGACCCTGCAAGCTATCCCCTTCAGAAAAAGCGCCATTCGTTTGAGTTCTTGCGGGAAATCGCTCACCTGCGACCAAGAACGAACACGATCGGGGCAGTGACCCGCGTGAGACACCGACTGAGCTACGCCGTTCACAGGTTCTTTGAGGAACGAAGGTTCTTTCATATTCACACGCCGATCATCACGGCCAGTGATTGTGAAGGGGCAGGGAACGTATTCCGGGTGACGGCCCTGGAGCCGGCGCAGTTTCGAGCCCCGGAGGCTGAGGGGGGGGATCCTTTTGCAGCCGATTTCTTTGGGCGACCAACCTATTTGACCGTCAGCGGCCAGCTCCAGGCAGAAATCTATGCGTTGGCGCTTGGGAGGGTGTATACGTTCGGGCCGACGTTTCGCGCCGAGAATTCCAACACCAGCCGCCATTTGGCTGAGTTCTGGATGGTGGAGCCCGAGGCCGCCTTCTTTGATCTCCACGATGATCTGGAGTTGGCGGAAGGTCTTGTCAAAGCGCTCGTCGGGACGGTCCTTACGGAGTGTCCCGACGAGCTGGACTTTTTCACGCGCCTGGTGGAGCCTGGACTTCGAGAGACGCTGGAAAAGCTCATGAAGGAGCCGTTCGAGGTGATCAGCTACACGGAAGCCGTCGAGCTGCTCGAGAAATCAGGCGAATCGTTCGCCTTTCCAGTGGAGTGGGGCAGTGATCTCCAGGCGGAGCACGAGCGGTATCTTACGGAGAAGGCAATCCGAAAGCCGGTGGCAGTGCTGGATTTCCCGAGGAGTCTCAAACCGTTCTACATGCGCGTGAATGATGATGAAAAGACAGTGGCCGCCATGGATATCCTCGTTCCGCGCATCGGGGAGATCGTCGGTGGCTCCCAGCGAGAAGAGCGCCTGGACATGCTCCTGGATCAGATGCGGCAAAAATCCGTTTCCGTTGAAGACTATCGGTGGTACGTGGATCTGCGCCGGTGGGGCTCGGTTCCTCATGCGGGATTCGGCCTGGGGCTCGAGCGCGTGGTCCAGTTTGTCACCGGCCTCGCGAACATTCGTGAGGTGATTCCATTTCCGAGGACGCCGGG
>CALBZH010000833.1 GCA_937889795.1 uncultured Syntrophobacteraceae bacterium
CCGCATGCTTCTGCTCACCGGCTGCCGTCTTCTCCAGGATGAATTCCGCCAATGCACCGACCGAAGCAAACGCACGGCGGCCGACCTCGGCATCGGGAATTTCCACGGCATACTCCCTCTCGATGGCTACCACGAGCTCGAGCGCGTCGATCGAATCCAGTCCCAGACCTTCTCCGAAAAGGGGGTCCGAATCAACGATATCCTCCGGCTGCACGTCCTCGATCCGAAGGGTCCGGATAATCAGAGTCTTGAGATCCCCTATCAGCTGTGCCACTTCAGGTGTGTCGTCTCGCAAGTGATTCATCTCCCAGTTTCTACGTCAGTCCACCATCGACACCGATGACCTGTCCGGTCATGTAAGAAGCCGCATCGGAAGCAAGGAACAGGACCACCGAGGCAATTTCTCCAACCGTGCCGAGACGGCGCATGGGGACGGCCCGTTTGAATTCAGCGATGGTCTCGGACGCAAGGGAGCGGGTCATGTCCGTATCGACGACCCCCGGTGAAACAGCGTTGACCGTGATTCCCATCCGCGCGATTTCCTTGGCGAGGGTCTTGGTGAGGCTCACAACGGCCCCTTTGGATGCGGCGTAATTCGCTTGTCCCTCTCGCCCGAAAACGCCGCTCGGGGAGACCAGGTTGACGATGCGTCCCCATCGTTTGGCGATCATCGGCTTCAAGGCTAGCCTGGTACACACGAAGACACTGTGGAGGTTCGTCCGTATGACCTCGTACCAGTCGGCTTCGGGCATAAGAAGAAACAGGTTGTCACGCCGAATACCCGCGTTGTTGACCAGGATGTCCACGGAGCCGAATTGCTTCGAGGCCTGGTCGAACACCGCCTGCATCGCAACCGGATCGGCGGCGTCCGCCTTTTCCACCAGGACGCGGGAATTGTCGCCGAGCTCCTCTCGCAGCGCCGCCGCCGCCGCGTCATCGTTCACGTACGTGGCAACCACGTTGCCGCCTCCCCGGAAAAACTCCCGGGTGACACTTCCGCCGATCCCACGGGTACCTCCCGTGACCAGGACCGTCCTCCCCTCAACGGACATCCCTCTCCTCCATCGCATGCCTGGCTGACGGGACCGATGGATTTCAACACCGTCCAGATCAGGTCGGGAATTGGCAAAGAACTTTCTGATATGCCATGGGCTGGAAGCTGTGCTACAAGCACATCGAATCCTTCGCATATTATCGTTTCAGGGTCAAGGAGGAAACGAGTTGGTGGCTCTATGGCTTAGCAGGCTCGTTGTTTGGACTTACCGTTGGCAATATGTAGAATCAAACAGACATGATCATACGTTGGCAGCTGGCGATGAACGATGCTTATAAATTTTGACCATAGAAAGTTAAGGGTATTTATCACGGATGGATTCTGGCGTAAGACAATCGCTGCTGTTAGAGCTCTTGGGAAAATAGGGATCGAAGTATCTGTTGGAGAAAGTACATATTTATCGCCAGCTTTTTTTTCAAAGTTTACATCAAATCGTGTCCGAACGCCTTCTCCTGTATTAAATAAAGAAAAATATATTGAGTTCCTCTTAGATTATCTTAAACGCAACCATCATGACGTACTGATTCCGATGGAGGACGAAACACAAACCCTGATTTCTAAGAATCGGAGCCTCTTCTCCCAATATACCAACTTCATTCTTGCCGATCATGAATGTCTAGTGTGTATTCAGGACAAATGGAATGTCATGAAACGGGCCCGCTCCTTGGGAATTCCAATCCCTGAAACCTTTGACGCGTCCGATCTGGAGAGCGGGATGGCCTTGATCGACCGCCTCCCTTATCCCGTGGTGGTGAAGCCGAGAGTCGGAGCGGGTGGAGCCGGTCTCGGGTATGTCGATGGGCCGCACGAGCTTGAAGATGCCCTCAGAAAAGCTGGCAGCAGGGGCGAGGGAATCCTGGTCCAGGAACGGCTTCCGCGCGACGGTCGGGGCTTGGGGGCGAGCTTCCTGATGGGCGGCCGGCAAAAGGTTCTGGCGAGCTTCGTCCACGAGCGGCTTCGGGAGTACCCGGTGACGGGAGGTCCGAGCACCCTGCGGCAGAGCATCGTGCATGAGGAAGTCAGGGACTGTGCGGAGCGGCTTCTGAGGAGCTTTCAGTTTCGGGGCGTTGCCATGGTCGAGTTCAAGATCGACTCCAGGGATGGAGTGCCCAAGCTGCTCGAAGTGAACCCTCGATTCTGGGGCTCCCTGGCACTCGCGGTGGACTCGGGCGTGAATTTCCCCTATCTGTTGACCCTGGCGGCGCTCGACATCCCCTTTGAACCGGTCACCCGCTACAAGGTTGGCCATCGGACGCGCTGGCTCTTGCCGGGCGACCTGTTGCACTTCATTCAGAACCCGGACCGCTTTCGCATGGACCCGAGCTTTTTTCGATTCAACGAGCCCAACCTCACGTACGACATTTGCGACCGGACGGACCCGTGGCCAACCGTCGGAGCCATTCTGTCGCTGTGGCCTTATTTCAGATCCCGGGATTTCGAGCACGTGCGTCGGAGGCGCTGAGCACGTTGCCGGACTGACGGTGCATTTGGTGCTGGAGCGTCATGAGAGGGCTGGGCGCCTCGTGGTTGCCGCACCCGGCCTGTAAATCCTGGCTAAGAAAAGAAAATTGGTGTAGGTGGTGTAAACCCGGAAAGACAGAGGGGACGAAAGCGCCACTCGGCATTCACCGTTTCTAGAGTAGGGTCATGAAGACATTGACTGTTATATTCCTGTTCGTCCTGGCTGAGGTGATCGGGAACACGTGTCTCAGCGGGGGAATGAAGCAGGTTGCATCGGCCGGCTTCGCTGACGGGACATTATCCCTTGGGCTCATCCTCCACGCGCTTGCGACGCCGCTGATTTGGGTGGGAATCCTGTTGCTGCTCGCCTACTTCGCGCTCTTTGCGGCAGCCCTTTCCTGGGCGGATCTGAGCTTTGTCCTGCCGGCGAGTGCCTTCAAGTACATTTTGAACGTGGCGTTTGCGGGCTGGTTCCTTGGTGAGCCCATTTCCACGGGCCGATGGGCCGGCACGGTGCTCATCTGCGTCGGGGTGCTGCTGGTCGTCAAGACGGCGGGAGAAAAGTCGGGGGCCGGCGAGCCGGAAATCACAGGCAGTGTCGGAGAAGGGGGACGCTCATGAAGACAATCCTCATGATGCTGCTCATCGTGGTCTCGAACGCGGCGGGCGACGTGTTTATCAGCTCCGGGATGAAGCAGATCGGGGAGGTTTCGACGCTGAATCCGAGAGCGCTTCTCCGGATCGCGCTCCGGGTTCTCACCTGCCGGGATTTCATCCTGGGGATCGGCTGTCTTTCCGTGAGCTTCTTCTCGTTTCTGGTCGTTCTTGCCTGGGCGGACATGAGCTTCGTGGTTCCGGCAACCGCCCTCGTTTATGTGGTCAGTATCCTTGGGGCGAGGGTGTTTCTGAAGGAGCATGTTTCCGCTCTGCGCTGGGCCGGAACTTTGCTCGTGTGCCTCGGGGTGGCCCTCATCTGTCGAGACTGAGGCCTTCCGACGATGACGATTCTCTTCTGGTTTCTTGCGATTGCGGCCACCGTCTACTACCTCTGCTGCATGGTGGCGGCTTGGCGCTTTTTCTCGTCGCCCTCACCGGGGCATCCAGCTCACTGGCCCCCGTTGAGCATCCTGATTCCCCTCTGTGGAGCGGATTTCAGGGCTTATGACAACTACAAGTCCTTCTGTGGTCTCGATTACCCTGATTTTGAAATCATCTTTGGGGTCATGGATCCTCGGGATTCTTCGGTCGAAGTGGTCGACAAGCTGATGACCGACTTTCCCGAGGTTCCCATTCGACTGGTGATGGGATCGGACACCATCGGCGAAAACCCGAAGGTGAACAATCTCCACAACATGCTGCGGGCAGCCAAGCACGAGCACCTCGTGATCGCAGACAGCGACATTCGAGTGGGGAAGGGCTTTCTCCGCGACATCGCGCGTCATCTCGTGCAGAGCGGGGTGGGCGCCGTAACGTGCCTCTACAGGGCGGGGGAGGCTCCCGGCTTAGCCGCTCGGCTCGAGGCGTTGGGGATCACCGCGGAGTTTGCGCCGAGCGTTTTCATGGCATGGATGACGGAAGGAGTCTCCTTTGCCCTGGGAGCCACGGTGGCCACCACACGCTCCCAGCTCACGGGCATAGGCGGACTCCATGCCATTGCCGACTACCTCGCGGATGACTTCATGCTGGGACACCTGATTTGGAAGAGTGGGGCGGAGGTTCGGATTGTACCCCATGTGGTGGACACCATTCTTGGGCCGATGAAGCTGGGGGAGCTGCTGCGCCATCAGGTCCGGTGGGGACGCGGCATCCGTGCCTAGATCGGAAGAGCGTCGTGTAGGGAAAGAGTGTAGATCTCGGTGG
>CALBZH010000834.1 GCA_937889795.1 uncultured Syntrophobacteraceae bacterium
CATCATGTGCATCAAGGCGAAGCACTTGTCTCTGTCATGTTCCACAATATCGATGTTGTTTATGGGATCAGACTGCCGTAGTGGTCGTTCTGTTATTTCCCATGCAGGATGATTTTTTGTGCCGATTCAGGAGTCAGAGGCTGGCCATCAGCTGCTATCCCGTTTGCCATAAGGTCAAATGCGATAACAGCTAACGCCTCTTCTTCACTTAAACTGCCTGGCGATTGCAGAGGCATGTGGGCTTTGACGAATGCATACGCGTTGCCGGCTGTCTTCATGTTGGGCAGCATCTCCTTACCTACAACTGCGGGGACTTTCATTCCAGCATAGGCACCATACATTTGAGGCACTACACCCCCCTCTCCACTTGCCCCGTGACATACGGCGCATTGCTGAATGAAAATCTGCTTGCCGCGTTCAGCCTGTTGAGTTGTGTAGGAAAAGGCTATTGAAACCATAAGGACCAGCATCAGCACTGTACTTACCGCGAAAGTTTTTCTCATGACCTCTCCTTGTAGTTTAAAAATCTGTATCAATTTCGCCATGAATAGAGACAGGCTTCGCCATCAGAAATCTGAGAGAGCAATGACGGAACACCTTTCAGTGATTGCAGCCCGAGCAAGTTGTACTCAGTTATCGTTCTGCGAACGGTTGCTCCAGTCAGTCCGGTTGCATGGCTTTTTGCTCAGCGGCCTCGGATCGACAATGACACCGCCACGGTGCGTGAAAAAGCGCGCCTGCAGATCATAAAGAGAATGTGCGTTTTGGATCTACCGTCCATGTGTCGCATCATACACAGCACCGATTGTCTCGGTCTTATCGCTTGGAGTGAGCACAGGCTATGCCAAGAAGTTAAAGCACAAGGCACTCCGAGTCAAACACCTGCTCCAAAATCCCTGATAGCGCGCCCTGTGGATGGGAGGATAAATGCTGCTTCCTGCGAACTGGCGAGGAAACCATGCTGAGATGAGGAGCCTGGCTAGTCGCGGGTGAGAGGAGCTGTCTGTTTCGGAGTGATTTCCTGCACAAGGAGAATGCGCTTCTCACAAGACATTCCCCGGCAGGAGCGCCATTCGCTTTGTTGGTGCCCAAACCGGCGCGCTATCGATCATTGTCTCGAGGAGAGAAAGACCACGTTGGGCTGAGCTGCGAAACTCATTCAAATCGGGCTTTCGGGTTTCACCATGCACAGCACAACCGAGGAGCAAGAGGTCGGTACAGGTGGCCCCAGGTAGTCGAACGATGTTCAAGGCCGGCGCCATCGAGGCATTTGCAGCCTTTCGGGTACCATTCCAGTGAGACGGGAAAACTCCTGCTGCGCAGTAAAATGCTCATGATGCGCGAGGAGGGTCGGGCTCAACCGGATCTCAAAACATTGTACTTCTGCAGAAGTGCGTAGATGCGGGATTGGGATACTCCCGAGAGCTCACAGGCTGTGGCGATGTCACCATGGCAGAGTGCCATTAGATCCTGAAGATACTGTCTTTCCGCCTGCTCGATAAGGCGCTCCCGAAACTCGCGCAGCTTTGGAAGGGTTGACGGGACTCCTCTGGCCAGGCCCTCATCGGGGGAAGTTCTGGAATCGAGTGAGCGTCGTGCCACCTCCACACGAATGTCCATCGGAAGGTGCGTGGGGAAAAGGGTCGGATCGAACCGGGCGGCGGTCAACGCCCGGTTCAGGGCGTTGACGAGCTCACGGACGTTGCCCGGCCAACCGTACGCCACCAGGGTGTCGATGAATTCGGGTGAAAAACCCTTCGGCGCCAGGCCGTATCCCTCGCAGAACTGGTCCGTGTGGTACCTCGCAAGCTCTTTGATGTCCTCCCTGCGCTCTCTCAACGGAGGTAATTCGACGGTGAAGGACCTGAGGCGAAACAGGAGGTCCTCCCTGAAGCCGCCCGCCTGAACCATCTGGTCGAGGTCCCGGTTGGTGGCCGCGACGAGGCGGAAATCGCTCTTCAGCACCCGGGAGCTTCCGAGAGGCCGAAAAGACCGTTCCTGGAGAACGCGGAGAAAGGCCTTCTGAATGGACAGGGGGAGCTCTCCCACCTCATCGAGAAAGAGGGTCCCCCCGTCGGCCTGTCGGATGAGTCCTTCGCGGACCTTGTCGGCCCCGGTGAAAGCGCCCTTCTCATGGCCGAAAAGCAGGCTTTCTACAAGGGTCTCGGGAAGGGCGGCACAGTCCACTACTACGAAGCTGCGCCTGGAACGGGGGCTGTTCTCGTGGATGGCCTTGGCAAAGAGCTCCTTTCCGGTGCCTGTCTCGCCCGTGATGAGCACATTGACGTCGCTTCCCGCGGCGAAGGCCACTTGATCGAGGCAAGCCATGAGCTGCGGACTGCTGCCGACGATCCCCTCCCTCTTGAGGGAGACGATGCTCCTGGTCTGGGCTCTTGCATTCCTCTCCTCCCGAAACTGGAGCGCCCGAATGAGAGGCAGGCTCGTTTCCTTGAGCGAGCATCCTTTCTCCATGTAGTCCCATGCTCCGCTCTTCAAGGCTAGCTCGGCTCCGTCCGGATCGCCGTAACCCGTGATGATAATGACTTCCGGAGACGATGCGCTGTGACGGATTGCGGGCAAAGCATCGAGCCCGCTTCCATCCGGCATTCGGACATCGAGAAAGACGACGTCGATCTCTTCCGAAGAGACCTTCTCTTTCCCCTCCCGGAGCGTAGACGCAGCGGTACAGGTATGTCCCATTCGTCTCACCATGCGGGAGAGCGAATAGCGGGTGGATTCATCATCATCAATAATGAGAATATGCGCCATGAGCTTCTATCTACCCCGATTTGCTTTCGTCGAGAACGCGGCGGATGGCTTCCGCGATTTCGTATCGTTCAAGCGGCTTCACGTGCACCTCGCGAATACCGATCGAGTGCGCCTGATTGAGGGTAACCCCGCCCTCGGAATCGGGACCGAAGCCCGTGCAGAGCAGGATCGGCATTCCAGGGCGAAGGCTCAGGATCTCCCGCGCCAGATCGACTCCCCTCATCCCGGGCATGTTCTGATCCGTGATCACCAGATCGAAATCATCCGACTTTGCACGAAAAAGCCCCACAGCCTCAAGGCTGGACGAGCAGGCGACCACATCATAGCCAAGACGCCTCAGCGCCTTTTCACCTGCGTAGATGAGGTCCTCATCGTCGTCAACGAGCAAGATCCTTTCGTTTCCCCGGGGTGCCGAAGGAATGGAGGCACTTTCAGGGAATGTCTTGCCCGTTTCCACAGCAGGGAGCAGGACGTGGAATGCGGTTCCCCGTCCGGGCTCACTCTTGACAAGGAGGGCGCCCTTGAGGCTTCTCACGATTCCCTGCACGACGGGAAGCCCCAGACCGGTTCCGGCCCTCCCCGCCTTCGTTGTAAAGAACGGATCGAAGATCCGCTCCAAGACCTTCGGGGTCATCCCGTGCCCGGTATCCTTCACGGTCAGCTTCACGTAACGGCCTGCATGGAGCTCAGGCGAGCCGGCCGCGGTCTTCGAATCGATGTCCACTTCGGCAAGGATCACATCCAGGATACCCCCTTCGGCCTGCATGGCATGAGCCGCATTGGTGCAAAGGTTGATGAGGATCTGGTGGAGCTCGACCGAATCAGCCAGCACGATATGGCGGCCGGGAGTGATGTGCCGGCGGATCTCGATACT
>CALBZH010000835.1 GCA_937889795.1 uncultured Syntrophobacteraceae bacterium
CTTCCATCTCTTGGCCGCGAGCTAGTGCTCCGTCAAAGAAGTCATGCCGGGCAAGGGAACACCCCCCAACCCCCCCTCCTCGTGGCCCCACGCATGAATATTTCCCTCGTACCCGAAGCGCACCAGGTTGCTTACGATGCTTTTCCCAAGATTGTCCTCCAATTCAGAGACTCCAACCACGACAAACGACTGCCCAGAAGAGAGCCTGTGGATGTGTACTCCTTCTCTCCGCAGAATTCACGTGAGCCGTGAACCGGGCCGCAATTGATCCAGGGGTCCGACCCCAGCCACTGCTCACGTAACCTTCCTTGTCCATGGAAGCTTCAGCTGAGGGAGCTCGTGATGGAAAGTCCTTCCCTTGAGACGAAGCTCAATGCTCATTACTCCTCTCACCAGTCTTTCTGCTTAGCCTCAATTCACTTTTCGCTCGCGGCCTGCCCACTCTTTTTCACGCAATTTGAATTTCTGGATCTTACCCGTCGAGGTCTTGGGGAGGTCACCGAACTCCACGACCTTTGGAGCCTTGAATCGGGCCATGAGCTGCCTGCAGTGGTTCACGATGTCTTCCGCGGTTACGGATGCTCCAGGTCGGACCACGACAAAAGCCTTGGGCACCTCGCCCCATTTTTCGTCCGGCACGCCTACCACCGCCACTTCGAGCACATCCGGGTGTTGATAGATGGCGTTCTCTACCTCCACCGTCGAGATGTTCTCCCCGCCGCTGATGATGATATCCTTCTGGCGATCCATGATCTGCACGTAGTTGTTCGGATGTATTACGGCCAGGTCCCCACTGTGGAACCATCCGCCGCGAAAAGCGTCCTCGGTGGCTCGAGGGTCTTTGTAATAGCCAAGCATCACATTGTTGCCGCGCATTACGATTTCCCCGATTGTAACGCCATCGCGGGGGACCGGCCTTATGGTTATCGGGTCGACCACGTCCAGGTTCATTGAAGTCACATAGGGAACTCCCTGCCGCGCTTTGATCTGCGCTTTTTCGTCGATCGACAACCCGTTCCATTCCGTCTGCCATTCGCAAATGGTGTGAGGCCCATAGACTTCGGTGAGACCATACACTTGGGTTACATTTGCCCCGATGCTTTCCATGTTCTTGATCACCGTGGGCGCCGGGGGCGCTCCCGCGGTGATGACATTGAGAGGCCTGTGGAACTCTATACCCTTTGCCCCGGGGTAGTTGGCCATACCGATGAGAACGGTCGGGGCGGCGGAAAGGTGAGAGACGCCCTCTCTCTGAATCAGGCGGTAAATCTCCTCGGGGACTACTTTTCGCAGGCAGACGTGCGTGGCTCCGACCGCCGTGACTGCCCAGGTGAAGCACCACCCGTTACAGTGAAACATGGGGAGCGTCCACAGATAGGTGGATTCTGAAGTCATACTGAACTCGACCGCTTCTCCCAAGGCATTCAAGTAAGCACCTCGATGGTGGTACAAGACACCTTTGGGCAACCCGGTCGTGCCGCTCGTGTAATTGATGGCAGCCACCTGGTATTCATCTTCGACATCAGGCTCAACGGGAGCGTCGGAGCCTGTTTGAAGGAATTCTTCGTAATCCATGCCCTCAAGCGGCCGCCTATCATCTACATCGCAGATGTTGACGACCGTCTTGATACTCTTCAGCTCCTCCAGAACGGGCTGAACGGTACCAGCGAGCTCGTTGTCGACAAAGAGTGCATTGGAGTCGGAGTGATTGATGATGTAGGCGATCTCGCGTGGAGAAAGCCGAATGTTGATGCTTACCAACGCGGCGCCGATCATGGGGACGGCGTAGTGGGCTTCGAGCATGGGCGGGATGTTGGGGCAGATGAAGGCAACCTTGTCGCCTTTGCCGATCCCCACCTTCTGGAGCGCGCTAGCCAGGCGGTTCACTCTGTTGTTGAATTCTTTGTAGGTGTAGCGCTTGTCGCCGTTGACGACGGCCACTTTTTCCGGATAGATCGATGCACTGCGGCTTAAGAAACGGACAGGCGTAAGAACATCATAGCAGACTTTCTTGTGGTTTCCAGACATACCGAGCTCTCCTTCAATTTGGAATGGACAGGGTTTCCCTGCCGAACATGAGCTTTCACACAGCTGTTGAGGTAACGAAGATTCTTTGCCTTATTCCGAATCATCAAACATCCTCTACGGACTCAAAGCAAACGAGCGCATCATCTCCTTCTCCATCCTGGCCCGGTGGATGTCCTCGATCCTTTGATTCACCTGCTCCATGGCTTCCCACACTTCTCTCACCTCCGGGGCAAGGCGCCATTCCTCGGGTCTGGTGGAATACCGGGCTCCCTTTCCCGCGAACTTGTAGAAGTGCACCGTACATCCCCTGTACTCCTCCCCCTCTCCGTTCCAGCGGATGAAGTTGCCGGGAAAGATCCCCGCGATCTTCCATCCTCCCTTGATGCACCAGTTCTGCGTGATATGGTGCCAGGTCTCGCAAAACGTTGTGAAGTACTCCGCACCGGAGTTGAGAGCGATGATTCGGGTAAAACGTCGAAGCTCGTCCGTGAGGTCGCGTCTCCGGTAGTCGGGGTGAGTGGCTGCAAATGAGAGCTCCACCTGGAGGTTTCCCTCGAACTTGGTGAGCAGCGTTGCCCCGATGACTTTGCCGGTAGCGACTTCTTCCACGACTGACATGCAGTAGACCTTGTTGCGGGAATCCTCTTCCCAGGTCTCCTGCAGGGCGATCAAGGGCTCGTAGTGGTTGGGGTGAAGGAGGAACTCATGGGGAGAGCCGTACACTTCCGGGTAGGCCTTGCGCCAGAGCTCAGCTGCCGATTCCACCAAGTCTCTTCGGAGTGCGCCTACCTTGTGAAGGTTGTCACCGAATGGCCCAACGGTGGGGATCTTCCACGTGATGCGCTTGTCGACGGGCTCTCTCGTCTGACACGAATGTCCCATCTTCTCGTAGGGCTGGTATTCTCTCTGGTCCATCTTCATGGCTCTGCTCCTCTTGTGGACGGTTAGATGTTGAAGACCAGTCGCGCCGGATCTCAAAGGATGCAGAATCCGAGCGTTACGGCTGCCTTAAGGCAAGAGCCGTGCCGCAGGATAAAGGTTAGGGCTGAAGCCGATCTCGCAGTTCCGGGCCGCTCGGAGAGGTCCAAGATGTCTATTCATTTCGACATAAGATGTCGAATTATTGTCGAACTAGATAGACATATGCTATGCTCAAGACCAGCTTGCAAGGAAGCTTCCAGGGAGAACAGGGTCATGAATGCCGCGGGGAGAGAGCCTGCTCCGCCGGCTTACATCAGGTCGGGAGATGAAAGGAGCACGTCGTGTCCGAGAGCTACAACTTTCTTCGGGTGCCACCGGAGCTGCTGCAGGCGGTCCTCGATAACCCTTACGAAGGATCCGTCATCGTTGATGCTGAAGGGATCATCCGCCACTTCAGCAAGGCGGACGAGCCCTTTTACGGCATCACGGCCGAGGAGGCCGTCGGACGGCGCATTCGGGATGTGGTCCCCAAGAGCGGCCTGAGATCGGAAGAGCACACGTCTGAACTCCAGTCACGAGTGGATAT
>CALBZH010000836.1 GCA_937889795.1 uncultured Syntrophobacteraceae bacterium
GGCGTTGCTCGATTGACATGTTCCGAACCACCGTCACATGGTGCTTGTGCAGCGTCAGGGCACGCCCCCCCGGCAGGAAGGATGCCGCTCTGGGATCCTCCGGTCCGGCCAGGACAGCCAGCAGGCTGGCGTCCCGCGCATTCCAGACCATGACAGCACCGTCCTCGTCGGCCGTAACCACTAGCTCGTCGTCCGGACTGAACGCGGCCGCCTTGATTGCGGCATGATGCCCTTCCAGCGGGAATTTCCTGCAATCCTCGGACTTGATTTGGAGAATCGCCGAGCGCCGGGAGCTCCCCATGCCCCCCCAAACGATGCGACCCCTTTCATGATCCAGTGCCAGAACTTCCCTCGCTTCCCCTCCAGTGGCTTCCGATGGGCAAGGGAGGTCCTGAGGCGCGGTTTCTCCCGGATCCCGTTCCCGGGCGATCACCGCGTCGAAATCCAGGCCCGAGGACTCCTGGCCCCTCTTGAGCTCCCTCAGGGAACCCGTTCGCGTGTCCCAGAGCGTATCCACGCTCCCCCAGCGATCCTCGTGCTCCAGCGCAACCTGACTGCCGTCCGGAGACCAGGCCTTCAGCTCCAATCGAGGGTCGCTTTGGTCCCACCATTTGACTCGTGCCGGGTCGTCCCGGAGAACCCGTGGCATGGCAGATGGCGCACCCTGCCACAGCTTCAGGTGCCCCCCCTGGCCTCGCGTGACAATGAAGCGCTGGTCGGGGCTGAAGCTTGCCCGGACAATCGGCTCCCGGTGCCCCTCCAGAGACATCAGAAGCTTTCCGGTCCAGCCATCCCACACCTTTGCCACCCCGTCGTCCCCGGCGGTCAGGATTCGCTCACCGTCCGGGCTGAAGGTGGCCACGCGAATGCGCCCGGCATGCCCGGAAAGCAGTGCCAATCGATGCCCGCTGGCCGCGTCGAATACAGCGGCGCTTCGATGGGCGGTAACAGCCACGATCCGGCTCCCGTCGGGACCGAGCTCCGCCGGAATCGAAGAACTGCCCAGCGGAATCGACACCACCTTGCTCCGGGCAGGAATATCCCAGACTTCCAGCCCATCCGGGAGCGTGACAACGATCAGCTGGCTGTCAAGGCTGAAATGGGCTCCGAGAACCTCAGTATCGCGATTGAACGGCAGGACTTGCTTGGACCCTTTCGGGACATCCCACAGGGACAGCTCACGTTGGGGGATCTCCCAGGGTGCAACGGCAAGCAGTCTCCCGTTGGCGGAAATGGCCATCACCTTTCCTCGGCAATTCGTCCCCTCGCCCCGCGTTGCTCCAGTATCGTTTGACCTTTCGTTGCAGCTGTCCCCGTCGCCCTCGATCGTCGAGACCATCTTCAAGCGGGCGGCATCAAACCTGGTCAGGGACCAGTACAGGTCAGTTCGCTGCGTCGCCCATCCAGCCGTCAACACATGCTCGCCGCTCGCGTCGAAAACGGTCTGCCAGCAGTTCAAGCCGGACCCGACCGGCTTCGACCTGCTCGACAGCTCACCCGTCTGCGTGTTCCAGATCAACACGAAAGGAGCAGACGCCGGCTCCCCGAGAAGGCACGTCGACTCCCCCCCAACAAGCGGTTGTGCTCCATCGGCCCTCCGGCCCGCATCGGCGGTGATCGCGACGACCCGGCCATTGGGTGCGAAGCTCAAAGCGCACGCTCCGGGCACTTTCTCATTCAGGGTCGCCAGAGCTCTCCGCTCATTCGTGCTCCATACCTGCACCGTTCCGTCCGGCAAGGCCAAGGCAAGCTGCGAGCCGTCCGGGGAAAAAGCGAGCGCGCTCGCTTCGAGGCCGGCAACCAGTGCGTCCAAGGAGCTGAAGGCGCGCGATAGCATGAACCGCAGCCCGGGAGTGTCGCCACCCTCCTTGAAAGCGCGCAGGAGAGACGGTGCGGCCTCCAACGCTCGGCCACTGGTCAGCGCGGCTCGACCCTGCGTCAGGTTGTAGGCGACCAGACGCTGATGCGATTCGACCTTCTTCACCCACGCATAGCTTCCGAGCGCAACGAGGACCCCGATCACCGCGGCAACAAGCCACCGAAAGCGTGCGTTCGCCTTCATGAATCGCGGGGCGAGCAACAGCCGGCGCAGCACTTCCGCGCTGACGATGCCATCGCCGACGGCCTGCTCGGTCTCGTCCAGCCAGATCTGCGTTTCCCGGAAAACCCACTTCTCCGCCTCCGCTTCCTGCCCGTACCGCTCAATCGAACGATCCACGTTGATGGGGATCACGGGCCGTTTAGGATGCATGTGACGAAACGCTTCGACCTCCTTGCGCACCCATTTGGATGTCGTCAAAGCCCCTTCGTTGACCACGACAACCAGAATGCGGGAGCGGCGCAGCGCCTGCAGGAGGGTCGTATCCAGGTCCGCTCCGGGAGGGGCCTCCTCTTCGCTGAAGAAGACGGTGTAATCCTCCTCGCGCAAGCGGCGGGCAAGATCGGACGCATAACTCTGGGAGCCAAGCGGAGGATTCCCCAGCTTGAAGGAAATGAACAAGTCGTAACCAAAGACCCTCGGCCAGCCGAACCGGCTGGGCTTGGAACGCACCCCGCTGTCGGGCTTTGCCACCAATGGATCCTGGCTCATGACATCCCCCTTGAAGTCTATCGGGACACAGGTTGATCGTCCTCACCGATCATGGAGGGCGCTTGCATGTGAGAGGTTGTCAGGCATTTTCTTTCTTGGACTTTATTCCAGAGATGGCTCCGTCCAATGAGATGTCCCCCAGCCACTTCTCTCGCTCCTTTGTGTAGCCTCCATGCCCCATCGAGAACTGATTGA
>CALBZH010000837.1 GCA_937889795.1 uncultured Syntrophobacteraceae bacterium
CTGCCGAGCCCAAACATTTTTGGGCTTCCCCTTACCTTGGCTCCATGGAGCCCTTCTCATTCGATTCATGACGGGTCGCACGCCATGGTTTGGGTTGAATTCCGGGGACGACTGGCATATTCCTTACGCTGTGGGTATGGGCTGCGATTTCCTTTGGACAGCAGCAAGCTCAAACGAACGCTACAGGCTGAAAGGAAGATCTCTCATGCATCAGACCGTACAATCTCCAAGCGACTTAAGCCATGAGGACACCGCGCGACTCGTCATCGATTTCTTCCATCGAACCATGATTCACCACGCCATGTGGTTCGCCGAGGTACGCCACCAGTTGGGCCGGGAGAAAGCCTGGGACATCCTCAAAGCCGCCTATGAGCGCAGTTATGACATCCAGATGAAACGACTCTCGAAAGCGCTCGGCTTCGAGCTCCAGAACGGGATCCCCAAACCCCTCCTGGATCTCAGCCGGGAATCCTTGGACAGCCTGAGGCACGATGCCGCGATCAACTGGCTGGCCAACGACGGAGTCTGGTTTCAGGCGGTGGAGTTCTCCAGGGGTATGTTCGATGCCAAACGGTGCAATGATTCCTGCTGGTCCAGCTTTTCCCCCTTTGAGGCCTGGTCCATCAAGCGCTTGTTGAGCCTGCCCGAAAATCCCGGGCTCGAAGGGCTCAAGAAGGCCCTTGCCTTCCGCCTGTACGCTACCATCAACGAGCAGAGCATCGAAGACGACTCGCCATCGAGCTTCATCTTCAGGATGAACGAATGCCGCGTCCAGACGGCACGCAAGCGAAAAGGCCTGGAGGACTACCCATGCAAGTCCGGCGGCATGGCGGAATACCCGACCTTCGCCGAATCCATCGATCCCAGGATCAAGACCGAATGCATCGGCTGCCCTCCCGATGAACATCCCGACGAATGGTACTGCGCATGGCGGTTCCGGATCGAATGAAACCCTCCGTGTCATCAAAGTCGGCGATCGCTTCCGGTCCCATGCCCTTGAGCTGAAACAGCAGCCCCCCTTGCCCCCGACTTGGGGGCGAGGATCGGGGCCAATGCCGTTCATCTATGCGACGAACAGCAAGGCAAGATGACAGGGAGACGTGGAGACACGGGGACGGGGAGAACCTGACAAACAAGTATCTCCCGGGTTGCATACGGCCTCTGTAGCACTCGGTGCTCCCTGCGTCTCCCCCTCTCCCAGTCTCCCTGTCCTCAATTCAAACTGCCTTGACAGCGAGAATCCACCCACTAGCTTCGCTGTAAGACACCTTGTTCAGAAGGAGCGCATGATGGATGCAGCACCCCAATACAGGAGACTCGCCAAGGACGAAGCAGCCGTTCTTCTGGTGGATCATCAGTCCGGGCTGCTCTCTTTGGTTCAGGATTTTTCGCCGGACGAATTCAGGAACAACGTTCTGGCGCTTGCGGACGTGGCCAAATTCTTCAACCTTCCCACGATCTTGACCACGAGCTTTGACACCGGCCCCAATGGCCCCATCCTGCCCGAACTGCGGCAACTCTTCCCCGATGCCCCGCTGATCGCACGGCCGGGCCAGATCAACGCCTGGGACAACGACGATTTCGTCAACGCCGTCCAGCAAACCGGTCGCCGGCAGCTCATCCTCGCTGGAGTCGTCACCGACGTCTGCGTGGCGTTCCCCGCGCTGTCGGCCCTGGAGGCCGGTTACGAGGTCTTCGTCGTGACCGATGCGTCCGGAACGTTCAACGAGGCGGTCCGCTACGCGGCCTGGAACCGGATGGCGGCGGCGGGAGCCCAGCTGATGAACTGGTTCAGCGTGGCCTGCGAGCTCCACCGGGACTGGAGAAACGACATCGAAGGCCTGGGCAGCCTCCTCTCCAACCATCTTCCGGCCTACAGGAATCTGTTAACAAGCCACCTGGCCCACACGTAGATCACAGCCCCTGAGCGGGCCGTGCGGGATCGGGATCAACCGGATGCGGAACGGAGCTCGCCGTCTCCGCATCCATCACGCGCGCCGGGCTCGGCAATGCCTTGATTCTACCCATCGGAATTGGTGGAAACGAACGGACCGGACCTCCATCGTGACAAGCCGGTCCCAGTTACAACAATCGATAAGGATAGGCCCGCTTGGTCCATTCACTCGCCGGATATTCCTCCTTGAGCTTTTCGTAAGCCTCTTTGAGCGGTTTCGGATCATGGGTGCTCTTGTAGCGACTGACCCCATACAGGTAGATGGCTTCCGGAGCGGAGTCGCTCTTCGGGTATTCCTTGATAAGAGCTTCCAAGCTGGAGATGGCCTCCGGCCAGCGGTCAAGGTCAAAGGCCGTCTTAGCGCTTCCGAGCAGGAGATAGGGGATCAGCTCTTCAGGGGCCAGGAACCCGACGCTCCGATGATGCTCGTTCCCCTCCACGTCAAGCGTCACCAATGTCGGGGTCCACTTGACCTGGAACCTCTCGGACAGGGGCTGATGGTTGTAGGGCACGCGCACCGGGATCACACGCGCGTTAAGAAACGAAACCACTGCGGGGGTTGGATACGTAACCGCATCCATTTGCTGACAGCCAATTCAGCCAGGATTGAAGAAGTCCAGCAGGACCGGTTTCCCTTCCTGTTTCGCCCTCACCAAAGCCCGATCCAGATCCGTTTCCCATCCAATTGCGTCACTCATGACCACTTCCTCCCCTTGTGTGATGCGGTTTGATATCGCGGTTCCCGAAAGAAGAACGCCGCAACAGCGACAGCTCCAAATCCTCCTTTGAGTTAACCATGATACCCACGTTTGCAATGAGCGGAAAAGCTCCCTCAGAAAGCAGCTTGCCAGGACTCGGTGATGATCCGGCTCTTCTTGGAACGCATCATGTCTTCCGTCAGGTGCCAGTTTTCCAGGAAGGCCGCGTAGACCGCCCCCATGGCATCCACCCGAAGGGCGTGGTCCGGACAGATCCAGACGCAGTGCATACAGCCGAGGCAGGTCCTCGGATCCGAGAGGCCTGTGTCGGCATCGAAGGCCCGGGTTGGGCATTCCACTTCGCATTGGCGGCACATGCTGCACCCTTCCGGGATGCGAACCGGATTTCTCCACTGCCGCTCGGTGACTTCAGGCTCGTGCTCGAGGGCTGCGATGACCTGGTTGTAGCCGAAGGGTTTTTGCAGCCTGAATGCCGCAGGCGCATCGCTGGCAAAACGCTCCATGGCTAGCCTTGCGTACTCCCTCGCCACGACGAAATCCTCGGCGTTGGGACGATCTGGGATGACCCTCCAGCCGCCGACGTTGAAGGAATGCCGTCCCAGGAATTCCGCCGAGAAGAGGACCTGAAAACCGGCACGCTCAAGGAGCAGCTTGGTGTGAAAATGGGCGTAGCCCGTTGTTCTTGCTCCATAGGTGAGAAAGAGGGCGCACTTCTTTCCCTGTCCCTTCAGGGTCGGCAGCCACTCGTTGATGACGCTCGGCGCAAAATCGGCAAAGACGGGAAACCCGAAGAGCACCCCATCGTCATCATCGAAGGAGAGCCCAGCCTGGCGGGACCCGTACGGTGTCACATTGAACGAGCGCACGCTGCAGCCCTCGTCGAGCAGGGTTTCTCGAATCACTTCGGCGTAGGTATGCGTGACATTGGTACCTGAAAAGTAAACGAGGGCGATTGATAGGTTGGCCATTCCATTCCCTTTCAATGCGGTGTGAACGTTACACGCGGTCCCGGAAGCGACAGGGTAATCGTGCAGCCCGGCCCGTCGTTGTTGGCGGCCGACACGGCGCCCCCCATGGCCTCAACGAAGCGCTTCACGAGGGCGAGACCGATGCCCGTCCCCTTGGTCGTGCGGGTGAGCAGGTTGTCCACCCGGTAGAAATCATCGAAGATCCTTTTCAACGCATGACGCGGGACGCCGGGTCCCATGT
>CALBZH010000838.1 GCA_937889795.1 uncultured Syntrophobacteraceae bacterium
ATGATTAACGACGTGCTGAAGAAAGGGGTCGAGCCTGCCTACAACTTCTACAAGATTCCGGCCGAGGACATCCTGGGCAAGGCCGGAACCGTCGTGGGATTGCTGGTCTTTTACGTCCTCTACACCATGTGGTGGGGCTATGCGATCTTCTACCTGTTCGACGGCATTGGACTCAGCATGAAAAAGGCCAAAGTGAAAAAGGAAGTGTAGGGAGGGACACGAATGAAGATATTGGTACCCGTAGACGGTTCCGTCTACTCGCTGGAAGCGGTCAAGGTTGCTCTGGACTTCGTGCAAATGAAAGGGGCAGAAGTCTATGTCATCAGTGTGATTCCTTACATCGGGGGGATGGAAGAGCATGAGATCTCCCCCGCGCGTCGGGATCGTCACGTGGAAGCATTTGGGAAAGTCGCCGATGACGCCGTGAAGAAGGCCTGTGAGGTGCTCTCGGGCGCCGGCGTAACCTGTGCTGCCAGCCAGTCCCTGCTTGCGCCGTCTTCCGTGCCCGACGCCATCATCGATTTCGCGGAGAAGGAAGGCATGGATTTGATCGTGATGGGAAGCCGCGGCATGAGTCCGTCAGCCCGCTTCAAGCTCGGGAGCGTGGCCTCGCAGGTCGCCAAGTACAGCCCCTGCTCGGTCCATCTCGTGAAAATGAAAGATGCGTGATCGTGATGTCTTTGCCGGCTCGATCCTGAGCGACGGCTCTCGAGGGCGAGGGGCCAGCCGCCCCTCGCCCTCATCTTTTCTCCGCCCTTTCGGAATGCTAGTGCTCCGTCAAAGAAGTTATGCCTGGCAAGAGAACACCCCCCCAACCCCCCTTGAGGGGGGAATCAAAGGGGGGAGTACCCCGCGGAACAAAGCTGACAGAGCACTAGCCGTGGCAACCTCCAGACGGACAGGACCTCCATGTTTGGCTCTTTCACTATTCTCGTAACCGACACGAATCGCCATGTACGAGATCTACTGCGACGCGAGCTGACCTCGGAAGGGTATGATGTCTGGGTAGCGAGAGATGGAAAGGAGCTGGTGGCTTATTTGAGGGGAGAGGCTCTGCCGGACCTGGTCGTCCTGGACCCCGAGCTGCAGGATGCTGGAGGACTTGCGGTTCAGAAACGACTGCGGGAAGGGATGTGCTCGATCCCTGTGGTGATCCATGGCTATTCGAATGAGTACCCCGCGGGGGCTGTCCCGCTGACCACGGGAGCGGCTTTTGTGGAGAAAACCGAGAACACCGATGTTCTCAAGCGTGTGGTGCGAGACGTCCTGGTGCAGTGTCATGGAACGCGCCCGCCGGGTGGTCCGCAGCTCCAAGGGGCCGACCAAGCGGTTGATGAGGAATAGTCTCGACTGCCGTTCCTTCGGCTTCTTCCCGTTCACCCAAGTAGGTTGTTCTGATCCGCCTTTTGGAGTATTCTGATTCTCTCGTTCGTGGGAGATGGATCAAGTGCGATTCTGCGCTTTAGGGGCTAATGGGCGATGGATTCTTGGCTCCAGGCCAGGTGGGTGGATGAATCAGGGGAGGCGAGTCTAGTGGATGCATTCCGTGTTCTGTTGGTTGACGATGAGGAAGAATTCCTGGAGACACTTGTCAAACGGCTCACCAAACGGAAATTGACGGTTGCCGGGAGGAACAACGCTCAGGACGCCATCGCGTTCCTCAAGGAGAACCCGGTGGACGTGGTTGTCCTGGATGTCAAGATGCCCGGCATGGACGGTCTGGAGGCTTTGCGGGAGATCAAACGGTGCAACCCGATGGTCGAAGTGATCATGTTGACTGGGCACGCCAACATGGAGGTGGCCATTCAGGGAATGGAGCTCGGCGCTTTTGATTATCTCATGAAGCCCATGGACATCGACGAGCTGCTTTACAAGCTCCAGGACGCCTTCCAGAAGAAACAGCTTCGGGAGCGGGGTGCCGAGCCGGCAGGCCCGAAATCCTATTCATAGCCAGGCCAGCGACGGGTTGCCAGGGTTCTCTCCAGCCAGAGGCATTCCCTTCCGCCTGGCAGGATTCTGTTTCTTCTCGTGAGGCAGTTAGGAACGAGGCTCAACGGCCCCTCTTGCTCGCCAGGATAACCCATGTCCAAGCTGCTCGATTTCTTCAAACGGTTTCGGAAGCACAAGGACGAGCTCTCCGCCGAGGCGGTCGAGGAGCTCAGGGCGGCGTTCAAGGCTCGCTACCACAACTTCAAGCTCCTGCTCGCCGCGAACAACAAGGCCTTGGAGATCATGTCCGAAATGGAGCAGGCCTTGCGCGGCAGCCGCCCGTTCGGCATGTCCTTCGTGCGAGCCAACTCCACCGCCGTCGGGGTCAACGTCTTCAGGATCGTCAAGAACCTCGATGAGCTGGCTCCCAACAAATACGAAGCCCTTTATGAGCGGTTCCGGCATATTCAGGAGCAGATCAACACGGTCCTCTCCCAGCGCACGGCCCCCAAAGGGGAGCACCTCGTCCTGCCGTTTTCCAAGATCGACAAGAACCTGGCCGACCAGACGGGCAGCAAGATGGCCAACGTGGGGGAGCTCTACAACCATCTGAATCTCCGCGTCCCACTGGGTTTCGTGATCACCGCCCAAGCCTACCGACGCTTTTTCGAGCACAACGACCTCCAGCATGAGATCGATCGCCGGCTGCAGTCCACGGAGGCGGAAAACCTGGATGAGCTCTATGCCTTGAGTGCCGACATCCAGCAGTTGATCATTCGATCCAAGGTGCCGGAGGACCTGCAGCAGGCTATCCTGGAAGAATATGCGGAGCTGGAAAAGGTCCATGGGGAAGGCGTGAAGGTCTCCATGCGGAGCAGCGCCCTCGGAGAAGACGCCGCGGATACGTCCTTTGCCGGCCAGTACCGCTCGGAGCTGAACGTCAGCAGCGATTATCTGATCGAGTCCTATCGAGAGATTGTTGCGAGCAAGTACAGTCTGCAGGCGATCAGCTATCGCCAGAACCGAGGCATCCTGGATGAAGACATCTCCATGTGCGTGGGATGCATGGTGATGGTGGATGCCGTGGCCGGTGGGGTGACCTACTCGCGGAACCCCCTGAACATTCGTGATGACTCGGTCATCATCAACTCGGTTTGGGGGCTTCCAAAATCGGTCGTGGACGGCAGTGTGGCCCCGGACGAGTTCGTCGTGTCGCGTCAAGAGCCCTTGACGATTCAGGAGCGGCATGTGAAGCCGAAGCACCAGCGCTTCGTGTGCTATCCGGACGAGGGTGTCTGCCGTCTCGAAGAAACTGGGGAGCGTAGCGACCTTCCCTCCCTGGACGACGGGCAGATTGTCGAGCTGGCTCGTATCGCCCTGAGGCTCGAAGCGTATTACGGCACGTCCCAGGACGTCGAGTGGGCCATCGATCAGAGGGGGGCCATCTTCATTCTGCAGTGCCGTCCTTTGAAGCAGATGGAAGCGATGAGCGGACGACAAAGGGGGACCGGGGTTGAGATCGCTCCTGAGGCGGTACTCGTGAAGGGAGGCTCGACTGCCAGCTCGGGGGTTGCCGTGGGGTCCATTTTTGTGGTCCGCAAGAACAGCGATGCCTTGTCATTCCCGGCGGGCGGCGTGCTCGTGGCAGCGCAGGCGCTTCCCCGCTGGGCTGCGCTGCTGAGTCGCGCGTCCGCGGTGATCACCGAGCAGGGGAGTGTGGCGGGGCATTTGGCCAATGTGGCCCGGGAGTTTGGCGTGCCGGCTCTGTTCGGCCTCGACGGTGCGACCGAGCTCCTTCCGCAGGGCGCGGAAGTGACGGTGGATGCCGATGGGCTTTGCGTCTATCGGGGTCGGATCGAAGAGCTTCTCGTTCAGACCGAGCCCAGGAAGAACCTGATGGAGGGGAGCCCGGTCCACGAAGTCCTGAAGGAAGTCTCGCAGCACATTATTCCGCTCTACTTGCTGGATCCCGATTCAACCGATTTCCGGCCCAGGAGCTGCCGTACCCTCCACGACATCACCCGCTTTTGCCACGAAAAATCGGTCAAGGAGATGTTCAACTTCGGGAAGGAGCACCATTTTTCGGAGCGTGCCAGTAAGCAGCTCTGGTGCGACGTTCCGATGCAGTGGTGGTTTATCAATCTGGATGACGGATTCAAGGAGGATGTTCCCGGCAAATTCGTTCAGCTGGACAGCATCGTTTCCATTCCCGTCCTGGCGCTTTGGGAAGGAATCAATGCCATTCCGTGGGAAGGTCCTCCGCCGGTCGACACGCGAGGCTTCATGTCCGTGCTTCTTGAGGCCAGCGCCAACCCGGCTCTGGATCCGTCCATGCCGTCGCATTACACCAACCGCAATTACTTCATGATCTCGAAGAATTTTTGCAGCTTGAGCTCCCGGTTCGGTTTTCATTTCTCGACGATTGAGACACTGGTGGGTGACAGGCCGAGCGAAAACTACATCAGCTTCCAGTTCAAGGGCGGTGCGGCGGACTACAATCGGCGCCTCAGGCGGGCCCAGTTCCTGGCGAGCATTTTGGAGGAGTTCGGTTTCCGGGTTGAAATCAAGGAGGACGGAGTGTTCGCCCGCCTCGAGGGGTATGATGAGGACTTCATGAAAGAAAAGCTGCGCATCCTCGGCTACCTGCTCATGCACACACGCCAGCTTGACATGATCATGGCCAACGAGTCGGCTTACAACCATCATCGGTGCAAGATGCTCGCGGATATCGGCTCCATTCTGGATCGCGCGATCTCCCATGGAAACGAGTGCCATGCGAGTTGAGAGGCAATATATCTCGCTCAAGCTCGGCGAGACCCAGCTGGGGGCCAGCACCCGTGAGCTGGCCATTCTGATGGAGCTGAGCGACTTTCTCTCGCTTTCGCTCCGCCCGGAAGACGTCTTTCAGGGGGTCTTGACGAAGGTGCTGCATTGGTTCGGCCTCGACGCCGGACGGATTTACCTGTTCGACGACACCGGGGAGTTTCTCGATCTGGCCGCCTGTCAGGGGGTTGAGGCCGGTGGGCTGGAGCGCGTGAAGATATCCGAAGGCTTTACGGGGAAAGCCGCGCGAACCGGCTCGTTCATCGCCCAACACGTGAGCGACCTTGAAGATTCGGCCCGTGCCGCGTTCCTGGAAAGCAAGGGGTTCGAGGTGGTTTTGTGTGTCCCCTTGATCGCCATGGGGGAGGTGCTTGGGGTGATAA
>CALBZH010000839.1 GCA_937889795.1 uncultured Syntrophobacteraceae bacterium
AGATATCCACTCGTGACTGGAGTTCAGACGTGTGCTCTTCCGATCTGGCGTCGGGACGGCTTGCAGCTTCTCGCCTTCCGGCACAGTCTGCTGGGCTTCAATGACCGATGAGGCCGTGTCGTCCGTTGAGCGGAGGTACGGGATGAACGCCGCGAGGAGCAGCAATGCAGCCGGGGCAAGTGTCCACTTGAGCCACGGCCTCGGCGAGCGCCCTTCGAGATCGGCCAGAACTCGGGCAACCACTGCCGGTGGGATAGGCTTCGTCCCCAACCCACTTCCCGCAGCCAGTGCGCCACGGCAAACGATGTTGATCTGGCTGGGAACCCCTCGACAATGCCTGACGATCGCTTCGATAGACGCCTGAGAAAACGGCTCCTCAAAGCCACTTCGCAGGGCGCAACGCACCCGTTGCTTGATATACTGGATGGATTCGCCGGTAGTGAGCCGCACGAGGGTTGCGCGGTAGGCGATCCGTTGCTTCAACTGCCGGAGGTCAAACGCTTCGAATCGACGTTCAAGATCCGGATGCCGCCCCGATAGGATGATCTGAACGAGCTTGTCTCCGTTGAGCTCCATGTCCGAGAGCAATCGCAAGCTTTCCAGCGTGTCGGCGGGTACTTCCTGGGCTTCGTCGATGAAGAGGGCGACGTTACGTCCACGCCGGCGCTCGTCGACGAGAACCTGCTGCAACTGCCGGAGAAGCTCGAACTGCTCTTCGCCCTCGGGATAGTCGAGGTCGAGCTGCGAAAAGATCACCCGCAGCAGCTCACCGTAGGAAAGCCGTGGGTTGAGGACAACGACCGACCGCACGCTGCCGGAGGTGAGAAGCTGGGTAGCCGACCGAATAACCGTGGTTTTTCCAAGGCCGTCAGCGCCCGTGATCATCACCAGCCCCGCCCGATTCTCAACGCCTCGGCGAATGACATCCAACGCTTTCCTGTGGCTGGAGCCAAGGAAAAGAAACGCCGGGTCGGGCGCCATCTGAAAAGGCTCTTTGGAAAAACCATAATAGCTCAGGTACATGGCAGCCGCCGCTGTCGAGTGGTCCGTGAGCCCTATCGGAGCATCTGTCTCATGGCATCCCACAACGGATTGAACATCGCGGGATCCATACGCTTACGCTGCGCAGTGTATTTGCGAACGCAATCGTATTGCTCCCACCCTTTCAAGGGATACTCCAGGTCGACCTGCTTCCATTTCGGATGGCCGTTCTGCCGGAGCCAGTCCAGGTTCTCCATGAGGATCCGGGCAAACTGGCCAACATGGTCGCACTGCTCGGTGCGAAAGTCGAACGAAATGAGCACCGCTTTCACGCCGATGGTCTTCACGGGGCCGGGCTGCCAACTGTAAGTGCCCGAGGGGATGGTCATTGCCGGATAGAATTGGAGGATGTCCTTGTTGGTGACCGGGATGAGGTGGAGGTTGTCGGCTTCCGTGACCAACTCCTCGAAGAGCTTGACCGGAATACCGGCATTGAAAATCATCGCGTCGATCGAGCCGGCCTTGAGTCGGGCAAGAGCCTTCTCGGTTCCGATCTCGACCATCTCCTTTGGCATGACCTTGGAGACTTCGAACAGGAGCTTGGACGTCATGTACGTTCCGCTGGCCTCGTCTCCGATTGCCACACGCTTGCCGGTCAAGTCTTCGAAGCTCGCAATGTCCTTGCGTCCCAGGATGTGCACCTCGCTGTCATACAAGGGATAGACCATGCGAACCTTCCTCGCCACCGACCGCAAGAGAGCGTTGTTCTGCATCTTGGTGACGAATGCCAGGACGTCCGCCTGAACGATGCCCAGGGGGACGCCGGGGCGTTTGTAAACGGCGTAGGCGTTCTCGATGGACCCGTTCGATGAGAACACGTTGAGCTGCACGTCATGCTGCTGCATGAGCTGCTGCAGGTTCATGCCGATTTCGTAATAGGTGCCTTTTTCCTTGCCGGTAATGATCCCCAGCTCTATCGCCAGGCAGACACGAGCAAGACCCGCCCCCAGTAGGCAAACGAACAGCAGCGTAACGAGCTTTTTCATTCTCTCCCCCCAGACTGATACGGGTTCATTCTCTACCACAAATGGTCCGTTATCACAAACGAATGAAGGTGCTCAGGCACAACGACTCCCCCCTTCTGCCTGGTGAGCGTGTGCGGAGATGTAGGGACAGAGGCGGTGCTGCAGGCTTGCCGGACAAGGCTGTCGACCGCGAAGCGGCCGTTCCATGTGGCAAGTCCCTTCCAGACCGATTTCCAGTCGACCGGGTAGAGACATTTTCGCGTGGCAACCTCTTGCGGCCACACCAGCTCGAGCTTCCCATCGATCCATTGGGCCACATAGGTGGAGAGCACATTCTGGTTGGTCATGGCCAGATAGTCCACGAACTTCACTGGACCGAAAGCGGTCTTGAGATCGGTAGCGAGGAGGGCCTGCCGGAGATCACTTCCGGCTAGCGACTTGGCGCGTTTGAGGACGTCCGCGATCACATGAACGGTGGCATAGGCTTCAACCCCGTGGTACTCCGTCTCCTGCCCGAATTGCTTCCGATAGCTGTCGAAGTACTCGTTGGCCCCCGGATAGGGCAGCGTCTGGTGCCAAAGGGCGGTCGTCATGAGCCGCTCGGAAGCCTTTCCCGCATTCAAGCGGAATTCAGGCATTGTGAAACCCGCACCGCCTCCCAGGAAGGCTTTCGGGGTAATGTCCAGCTCCATGCACTGGCTCATGAGGCGGGGGGCATCCTCGACCAGCGACACCATGTAGACAACGTCGGGGTTGGCTTGCTTCACGCGGTTCAAGAGGGGTCGGTAGTCCAGGTCCTTTTCGGGATACGCCTCCTTGAGCAGGATCTTGATGTCGAGCAGCTCGCAAGTCCTCTCGAAGCTCCTGGCGCTGCTACTTCCAAAACGGCCGTCCGCATACAGGATGACCGCCGTTTGGGGCTGCAAAACCTCCAGGAGAAATGACTCCAGCCCATTGACGTAGTCGCTGGCCGGAGGGTTGAGACGAAACACCCACTCCCAGCCTTGCTGCGTTAGCTCGTCGGCCGCAGCCGTGCTGATGAGGAACGGGATGCTGTTTCTCTGAGCAAGCTCAGCAGCCTCATACGTTTCGTCGCTGCTGTAGCCGCCGCACAGCATGACCACCTTGTCGGCATTGACAAGCTGCGATGCCGAAGCGCGCGCCACTTGGGGATTTCCGGCCTCGTCCCCAAACAGGAGCTCCAGCTTCCTGCCGTTGATGCCACCGGCCGCGTTGATTTCGTTCTGAGCCATCTCGAACGATCTCTTCTCGATCACTCCGAAGCCCGTATGCGGGCCTGTCAAGGGCAGGATAACACCCACTTTGATCGTTTCCTGAGCCCACACGTTATGCAGAGTGAGCGCCCAGACGATCACAGCGGCAGCCATCGCGATCCTGAATACCCTGGCCATTCCTCGACTCCTGAACATGGGTGTTGCGGTGAGCAGGCAGCTCTCGGCGACGCGAGGAGGGAGCCTATGCCGGCCTGAAGGGGCACCGCCCGAGGGCATGCGGCTGACATCCGGTGATCTTTCCCGCTCCGAAGACGTGACATTCGGCGCTGAATGCGACGGCTCCGCGGAAAACCACCCCAGTACGTCCCAAGAGAGTGTGGTTGGAATCGGCGCGGATCTTACTCGGTCGATCCACTCTCAAGCAAGGAAAAAGCGGAAGGGGCCTCGCCCACGCCACACATCCAACCGATCGGCGCCGTGGGCAGCAGACCGTCGGTCCACGATCTCCTCCCCGATGAATCGCCGCGATGAGAAAGGGGTTCAACGGCATCCCAGCCATCTGGGGCTTCCACCCATCAAAATGAGCCGCTCACTTCATGGAATATTCGGCCGCAGAGGGACATAGTAGCCAGAAAGGCTGAGGGAAAGGCGTTCCGTGGTTTATCGATTAAAGGAGGAGTGTCATGGTCGACGTGGGTGAGCTCAAGAGAATCGAAATGATGAGCGTGTTCTCCGAGAAACAGTTGAACGAGATCGCAGGTATCACAGAGAAAAAGGCCTTCAAAGCCAAGGATCAGGTCTACGCGCACGGGGATCGAGCCAAGTACATGTTCATCGTGACCAAGGGACTGGTTTCCTTAAGAGAGCTCATGCCCGGAGACGAGGTGGGTATCGTGTTCGAAATGAGGGAGCGGGGAGAGTTCTTTGGCGCCGCCTGCTTGATGAAACCGCAGCAATATACCTTGAATGCCGTCTGCATGGAAGATACGGAGCTCCTTGCGATTGATGCCGATAAGCTCTTCGAGCTGTGTGAGAGCGACCCCGAGCTCGGCCATAAATTCGTGAGAAAGATCGCGCAGCTCTACTTCGAGCGATACAAGGTCTGCAAACGGCAGCTGTACGAAATGGTGAAGGCACCGACGATGATTGCCGCACTGCCGGGGTAATGACCGGATGATTCGGACACGAGCAACCGAATCCCCGAGGGACCGGGCCGGGGATTCGGTGACCGCGTCGGAGCGTGTCAACGTGCAGCCATCCCGGCTCGCCCAAATCCATCGAGCGCGAGCCGTTCTTTCGTGGAGACAGCATCAGGGGGATCTCAGGAAACCTTTTGAGGCCCGACGAAAGCCATGCCGGAAAAGCGCATTCCTTCCGCATCAACGCAGCCTTCGGAAGCTCCTGAGCCAAAGGCCACAAAGGACGAGGCCGAGTGCCAATCAGGCGATGGCCTGAGCGCAGCCGTCCGGCAGGCGATCGAAGAGCAGCGTGTGGTGAAGGAATGGCACGTGAGAGAGGACCGTCTGGATTTCACCGAGCTGATCCGGTCCATTCAACGCGCGGAAGGCTATGAGGACTGCTTCAGAAAGAGGCGCGTGTGCCAGGAAATGGGATGCTCCTGGCGGCCCTACTGCTTGAACGACTCTCCCACCGACGCCCCTTGAATGTATTTGACATCCCCTTTGCATGATTTTACAAATCAGGTCGTGCTACCGGTCAAGACCCCTCAAGAGCGCTCACTCGTCCAAGTCGGCAGGTCCAGCCGTGCCCATTGCCATTCTCAAGAAGCTCCTTCCGACTGCCGGATTCCTTCTGCTGGCCGGAATCACGACGGCACTCTGGTACACCCAGAACCAGAGTCAAGACCAGTTGCTCGTGCATCACATGGAGAATTTTGCCGAGCAATTCCGAATCCGAATCATCGGCATGATGAACGCACGCGTGGCCTCCCTTGAGATGATCCGCAGCCGATGGCTCGAAAGACAGCCCTCGGATTTCAGCCGCGAGCGTTTCCTTGGCCTAGCAGGATCTACGGTAAACCACTTTCCGGGTATCTCCGGAATCTACTGGGTCTGCCCGGATGGAGACATTCGTTGGGTCTGCCCGCGGGAAGAGCATTCGCAGGCCGAGGGAAAGAACGTGCTGGCCCACCCCGATGCGGCGGTTCGCGAAGTGATCGCTGCGGCAGTCCGGACATCCAAGGATCTGGTCACCCCCTGCACCGCTCTGTACGCGGGCGGGCTTGGGTTCTACGCGATCCTGCCCGTGGGTCAGCTTGGCTGCATTCTCGGCGTCTTCAAGGCCAGGCAAGTGATGGAAATGAGCTTTTCACCGGCAATGCTCAATGACTACGAGGTGAGCATCGAGGAGGGAAATCAGCGCATCTACAGGAATGCCGTCGCCGACGACGAACGAGAAGCCTCGACACGGCTGACTGTCTCCCGGGACGTTGACTTTGCGGGCAAGATCTGGCGGTTACGCATAAAGCCCAACACACGGCTGCTTCATCAACGATTGCCGGGACATTTTGCTCTCCTGACGTTCGGTTTTGCCCTTTCGGCGATGCTGGCTCTCAGCCTTTATTTTCTTCTTCAGCGCGTGCAGATGGCTCAGAACAGCCGGGATGCGGCCCTCCGGGAGGTCCGGGAGCGTCAGAAGGCGGAGGCAGCACTCCGGGAGAATGAGTCGAAGCTGCAGCAATTGCTGAACGAGCTTGCGACCAAGAATGCGGAGTTGGAATCGTTCGCTTACACGGTCTCGCATGACCTCAAGGCTCCCGCCACGACCATCGAAGGCTTCACCCAGGCATTGAGGGAAGATTTCGGGAGCAGGCTCACCGCTCAGGCCGACAGCTATTTGACCTATATGAGCGACGCAGCCCGCAAGATGGCCCTTCTCATCAACGACCTCCTCGAGCTTTCCCGAATCGACCGGGTCAGGGAGCCAAGGACGGAGCTTTCCCTTGCGGAGCTAACCCTTGACACGCTGGCCTCGCTCAAACCCAGGATCGAAGCCAGCGGAATTACGGTCCGGGTCCAGCAGGACTTTCCCAAGGTGTGGGGCGAGCGGAATCGGCTGGTCCAGGTGATGGACAACCTCCTCACGAACGCCGTGAACTACATCGGCAAAGACAATCCGTTTCCTCTGATCGAAGCAGGCTGGGAGGAGCGGCAGGGAGATACGGTCTTCTTCGTACGGGACAACGGAATGGGCATCGACGCCGCGGATTTCGACCGAGTCTTCCGCGCTTTCGAGCGATTGCCCAGCGGACGGAAGGCCAGCGAAGGCACCGGAGTGGGGCTCGCCATCGTCAAGCGGATCATCGAATCCCACGGTGGACGGCTCTGGCTCGAGTCCGAGTCCGGGCGAGGAGCGACGTTTTTTTTCACGTTGTCGAGCAATCGCTGATACGAACAGAAAGGAGCCCGGCTTGGACCCGTTGATTCTGATCATCGTCGATGATGAAGCGGCCCACTTCGAGCTCATGAAACGGGCGACTCTCAAGGAGTATCCCGCAGCCTCCATTCATCACTTCAAGGATGCGAGCTCTTGCCTGGAGGGGATCCGCGACATCAACCCCGATGTGGTCATTGCCGACTATCAACTGCCGGGAATGACTGGAATCGAGCTGCTGCAAACCTTGAAAGATCGGCACGAATCGGTCCCGGTCATCCTGATCACGGGCCAGGGTGACGAGAATATCGCGGCCCAGGCCATCAAACCAGGCGCTCAGGATTACTTGGTCAAGTCCACCGATTCTTTCCTTCTCATTCCCGGCATCCTGGCGAAAGCTGTCTCCGAGAGGCGA
>CALBZH010000840.1 GCA_937889795.1 uncultured Syntrophobacteraceae bacterium
TCCCGCAAAGGCGCGCACAATACGGGTCGATTGCAGGGAAGGGATGAGCCGGGCCACTTCTTCGATCAGAAAGTCGACCTCGTCCACGTCCGCATACAACCGGTCGAGGTCGTCCACACGGACTGAGGTGGTCCCCACCAGGGACACCGTCCCTCCCGGCACGATGATATCCCCGTCCGATGGGAGACGCAGTCGGTTGACGACTCGGTCGGTGATCCTGGGCTGGGTGATCAGCAGGCTGCCCTTCGACGGGACCACGGGCAGGCTCACCCCTGACAGCTCGGCGATCTTTCCCACCCATGCCCCGCCCGCGTTGACGACCTGCTCCGCCTCTACCTCCATTTCCCGCCCTGACCGAAGCTGGCGCAGTCGCACCGAGCGGATGCGCCTGCCCTCACGCTCCATGCCGACGGCTTGGGTGTAAGTCATCAACCGAGCGCCACGGGAGATGGCGTCGGAGATGTTGTCGTAGGCCAACCGGAACGGATCGACGGTCGCATCGTCGACCCGAAACACCGCGATGATGCTCTCCGACAAGGCGGGCTCGAGCTCTCGTGCCTCCCGGCAGTCGATGGGCCGAGCGGATATGCCACTGGATGCGCAGCGCCTTGGAAAATCGGCGATATAGGCTTCGCTGTCCCCGGGCACAGCCACGAAGAAGCCTCCCGTCGCTTCGCAGCAGGCGGGTGCCAATCGTTTCAGGACTTCCGACTCAGAGCGGCACTCTCGTGCTGTCTCTGGGTCATTGGAGACATACCGTGCCCCGCTGTGGAGCAGACCATGGTTGGCGCCTGACGCCCCCGAGTTGACGTGGCCCTTTTCGACAACGATGCATTCCACGCCGCGCAATGCCAGATCCCTGGCCAATCCGACTCCCGTGATCCCACCCCCGATGATCAGCACTTGGGTTTCCAGTCTGTTTCCTGTTCGGTCCATGGAGCCTTTCTCCCTGGGGTCACCTGCCAAATCTTGCGGCCACCATTGCAGGTGATTTAACCTCTCCTTCGCGCGATTGTTCAATGATTTTCTGATCCGCGGGTCGAGGCATGGCTCTCGGTCCGGTCGTTGACGGCCCGGAGCGCAGCATTGCCTGATGGGGCGAGCCCAAAACCATTGTGCAATGAGCTCCCCTCGCTTATCGTAAAGAGCGTCTGAGAGTACAAAGCGATCGCGTTCCGTCAATGATCCCAGTTCGTCCCGATTGATTGCTCTCCAGGCCCACTGGCGAGCCGGCGCAACCTGGAGCGAGCCAAATGATTCCTTCCGTTCACCAGTTCGATCCTGTAGCCGCAAGGGCGCTTGAAGGAGTGCTCTTCGACATCGACGACACCTTTACCTCCCGTGGCAAGATTCCGGCGTCCGCATTCCGCGCTTTATGGGAGCTGAAGGAGACGGGTTTGAAAGTCGTGCCGATCACCGGCCGACCTGCGGGCTGGTGCGATCATATTGCCCGCATGTGGCCGGTCGACGCGGTCGTGGGAGAGAACGGTGCGTTCTATTTTTGGCTCGACGAAAAGGCGGGGAAGCTCCGGAAGCGGTTTCTCGATTCGGATTCCGTAAGGCGTGAAAAGCGCTTCCGTTTGCAGCAAATCCAGGAGGATGTCTTGAGGTCGGTGCCCGGCGCCGCCATCGCGTCCGATCAAGCCTACCGGGAAGCCGATCTCGCCATCGACTTCTGCGAAGACATTCCGCCTTTGGACTGGGCAGCCATCGAGAGGATTTGCGCCGTCTTCGGCCGGCACGGAGCGACTTGCAAGGTCTCTTCGATCCATGTGAACGGGTGGCTCGGGGAGTACAACAAGCTCGGGATGACCCGTATCATGGCAGACGAGCTATGGGGGATAAACCTGGATAACACCAGGAAGCGATTCCTCTTCTGCGGCGACTCCCCGAACGACGAGCCCATGTTCGAGTTTTTCCCGTTCAGTGTGGGTGTCCGGAATGTCCTCCGATTCCTGGATCGGATGCGGCATCTGCCCGCGTTCGTGGCGGATCGTGAAGGCGGCGATGGGTTTGCGGAGATCGTTGCGACGGTCTTGTCGGCTAGGATAGCCAGGCAATAGATCGATATCGTCGACGCCGGCCTAAGCTCCGATTCGGGCTCCCCATGCAGCGGATTCGTCGATGAAGGGTTCGGGGCGAGCTGCAAGGTGGCTGCTGTCCCCCAGGGTCGGAGATCGGAAGAGCACACGTCTGAACTCCAGTCACGAGTGGATATCTC
>CALBZH010000841.1 GCA_937889795.1 uncultured Syntrophobacteraceae bacterium
GAAAACTCGTCCATTCCAAGGCTCGAGTCTGTTCCGTTCACCATGCCGTAGGGCGCCAGTGCCCCCTTCATGCCGATTTCACGGAGCACGGCCGCCAGCTGGTCGCACACCTGGGGCGAATAGCCTCCAATCACGATGCGGTTGGTCTGCTCGCAGGGCATGGTGAGGGGTCCAATGATATTGAACGCTGAGGTGAAGCGCATCGACCGGATGAGACGCGCCCACCCCGAGCGCAGAAACGCCTCTCCGGGAAGATAGCAGATTCCATGTGCGTTCAGACACTCCTCGGCTCGTGAGAGGGGCGCGTTGAGGTCGATTCCGAGAATCTCGAAGATGTCCGAAGCTCCAGAAACGCCTGTGACCAGGCGTGCTCCCTTCTTCGCGACCGGGAGGCTGCATGCCGCTGCGATGAGGGCCGCGGGTGACGAGCAGTTGACCGTCTTGAGCGGGTCGGATCCCGTACCGACAATGTCGCAGACGGCTCCCTCGATGTTGATGTGGATCTTGGCCGTATCGTAACGATCCAGCGCATCCCAGGCGCCGGACAGCTCCTCCGTCGAGGGACCCCGTGCCAGGTGGGCCATGAGGAAAGCGCCCTGCTGAAGCTCCGGCTGCTCGTTGAGAATCACCTGACGGTAGGCCTCGCAGGCTTCCTCACGGGTCATGAGCGCGCCTGCGGCTACTGAGCAGATCAGTTTTCCAAACTCCCGCAATTGAGCTTCCGTCGCCACGATCGTGAGCCTTCCTTTCTTATGGGTTAGGGTGGACGATGAGCTTGAGGGCGTGACCGTCCAGCATCCGGGGAAATGCTGCCTGGACCGTCTCCAGGGGGATGCGCTCCTGGATGAGGCAGGACACAGCGGCTGCGTGCGTCCGCAGCAGGATGAGAGCCTTTTCCATCTGTCGTCGGGTGCAGCCATACGCACCCACGCAGCGCAGTTGTCGGTAATGGATCTCGTTGAGAAGATGAGCCCCAATGGAATCTTCGCTTGGAAGGCCACTGAAGAGGCAATACCGGCCGCCGGACCTGAGGCGCTGGATGCCATCCGTGAATGGATCCAGTGCTGGCGCAGCGTTGATCACCACGTCGAAGTCGATTCTTTGCGTTTCCTGATCCGCCGTGATCCCTGCCGCGGAGCGGAACCGGGCACTCAGGCTCAACTTGCGTGGATCCTTTTCGGCGAGGAGCGGAAAGGCCTCGAGGGACCGGGCGGCCAGAGCCATGAGGAGACCCACGGGTCCGGCGCCATAGATGAGGACATGCTCGCCCGGAGCCAGATCAGCCAGCTCGAGGGCGTTGAGCGCGCACGCAAGCGGTTCGGCCAGGCAGGCGATTTCGGGAGCCAGGTCAGAAGGAGTCCGAATCAGGCTGGGCTCGGGTACGGCGACATATTCCGCAAGGCCGCCATCCCGGTGAAACCCCGAGATGCGCATCTGTGCGCAGAGGTTCTCCGAACCGGAAATGCAGGCCGGGCATGTGCCGCAGCTGGCTCCAGGCCATACGACGAACAGGCCCCTCACGTCCTTGATCTCTCCACAGATTTCGTGCCCGAGCACTCTCGGAAGGATGAGGTCTCGGTGACCCTGGCGCCACATCTTGGCATCCGTTCGACAAAGGGCGCACGTCTTAACCCTCAGCAAGACTTCGCCAGGTCTGACCTCGGGACGTGGGGTCTGGATGCATGCCAGGGTCTGAACGGCTTGAAGCTGAATGGCTTTCATGAACGGGCTGCAAGGAAGCGATTGATGGAAATAGAGTGCTCCCGGGCGTAGCTCTCGATGGCTCCGGGATCGAATCCACCGTCCAGGTAAACGCTCCTGAATTTGGAATCTTTGAGAAGAGCGAGGATGAAGGAAATATGGCCGGAATAGCCCGTGTCGTCCAGAGCCTGGATGGCAGCGGCTGTCTGTTGCGCGATTTGCCACACTCCCCGGTGAACCGTTGGTCCGGTCTCGCCGCACACGGCAACTGAGTAAAGCCGCCTGCAGCTGAAGGGCCTCACGGAATAGATGCCGCATGTCTGGTCCTTGCGGAGGAAGGCGCAGCGGGCAAATTTTGAGCTGCTTTTGTCTTTCCGGTTGTTCTTCAGCTTCTTGGCGTATTCCTTCTGGACGCCCGCCGGGAGGTTCTGCAGGTGATTTAGGATGATCCAGCCTTCGAGGGTGGTCGCATCGACCGTGCCCACGTTGGTGCAACAGTCCGAGCATCCCGGACGGCATACCGCTCCGCTCGTGTGAGGCCCAACCGCCTCTTCAAACTCACCGTAGAGCTGCTGCAGTCGCTGGCATTTTTCCCGAAAGAGATCGGAAGAGCACACGTCTGAACTCCAGTCACGAGTGGATATCT
>CALBZH010000842.1 GCA_937889795.1 uncultured Syntrophobacteraceae bacterium
ACCACCGAGATCTACACTCTTTCCCTACACGACGCTCTTCCGATCTTGTGCGTTTCCACGAGGATTTGCTCCGTGCGCACATCCTGAGCTTCGAAAAGACCGTGGAGACAGATGAGCGCCACGACAGCGAGAGCAACGGCGGTCGGCATTCTTCCATCCTTGGCGGGAGGGGGGAGTAAGGAGTGTTTGGAGAGCAGGAGGCTGAGTCCCTCACCGATACTGAGAACGACGAGCGCGCTGAAGGCCAGAAACACAAAGCCCATCCAAGTGTAACCCACGTAAGCGGCAACCCGGGCGGCGGACTCATGGCCCGAGCGCTCCAGGAATCGAATTGCCGCGGGTGCCAGAACCATGAGTCCGAAAACCAGGATGGAAAGCTTCTGCCAGGGGCCTCCCGCGGGTAGAAGAACCCGAATTCGAAGCCACACGAAGGCGTGCATCAGCGAGTATAGGGTGAAGAAGACGAGAAAGAATACACGCATGACCGGTTACGAATCCTTTTCTAGGGGGAGGCCAGTCCCAGACCAGCCCGGCTCTGTTTTAGCGCTTGAGCTCATCGCCCGCATCATTTAAGCTCCTTCGCTCGATCGAAGCCTTGGCCGCGACGTTGAAAAAGTAATCACTGTTTCAAGGAAAGGATCTTCTTCGTGTCGGTTCTGCAGCTCTCCCCCGCCCAGCTCGAGGCGGTTCGACATATTGCCACGCCCACGATCATCGCCGCTGGAGCCGGCAGCGGCAAGACGCGAACGCTCACGGCCAAGATTGCCCACTTGGTCCGGGACCTGGGTTACGACCCCGCTCGCATTCTTGCCATCACCTTCACCAACAAGGCGGCTGCCGAGATGAAATCGAGGCTCAGCCTGGTGACGGGAATGCCCATGGAGCGATTTCCCTGGGTGCGCACGTTCCACAGCGCTTGTTTTCGGGTCCTCAAGGAGCATTGCGAGCTCCTCGGCTATCGCAAGCCGCTGCTCATCCATGACGACACCCAGCAGAAGGGGCACCTCAAGAAGGTGCTGGCGGAGCTCGACCTGGACCGAAAATATCTTCAGGGTGCGATGGCCATGATCTCCCATGCCAAAAATTCGGGCTCTCCCATGGCCTACCTCAAGGCGTCGGCCAAACTGCCGCGCAAGACCGAGGTCTTCACCCTTTACAACGAAATGCTCGAACGGAGCAACTCGGTCGACTTCGATGACATCCTGCTCCTGACACGCGATCTGTTCCTGAAGTCTCCCGAGGTCCGAAGTCACTACCAGGGCGCCTTCGATCACATCCTGGTGGACGAATTCCAGGATTCCAACAGCATTCAAAACGAGGTCATCGACCTGCTGCTGACCAACGGAAACCTGACCGTCGTCGGGGACGACTATCAATCCATCTACAAGTTTCGGGGCGCCGATCCGGCTCACTTCATCAACTTCCCGGAAAAGTATCGGGATGCCAGGGTCTTTCGGCTTGAGGAGAACTACCGCTCGACGTCGGAGATCGTTGCGGCTTCGGATTATCTCATCGCCCACAATGCAAGTCGCATCGACAAGACCTGTTTCAGTCGCCGTCCCGGGGCGTCCATCGTGATCGAGGCGTTTCCAGACGATACCGAGGAGGCCCGTTGGGTGGCGGACAAATGCTGGCATTACACGGCCTACAAGAAGATCCCTCCTGAGCAGATCGCCATTCTGTACCGGACCAAGTTCACGTCGCTTCCCTTCGAGCGGGCGCTCCGCTACGCGCGACTTCCCTATGCCATGATGGGAGCCCAGGGATTCTTCAAACGCCGCGAGGTGCAGGACATCAACTCCTACCTCATCAGTGCCGTGAATGCCTCGGACGACATTTCCTTCGAGCGCATCCTGAACACCCCCAAGCGAGGGATCGGGCCTGCCGCCGTCAAGAGCATCCTGGCGAATCGCCCCGAGGACGCGTCTCTCCAGGAGTCATGCCGGCACGCCGTGGCAAAGGGGTTCCTGCCCAAGAAGGTCACCGCGAAGCTGAGGGACCTCCTGGAGCTGCTGGAGATCGTTGCGGAGCTTCCCCCCGCGGAGGCGATGCGGCGCGTGGTGGACGAAGTCGATTACGAGGCTTACCTGCGGGGAGTCTCCGAGAACCGGGAGGATCTCGACAGCCGCGTCGAAAACATCCAACAGATGATCGCCGACGCCTCGAAGAGCGCAGCCATCATCGACTACCTGGAAGACGCCCAGCTCATCCGCGAAGACCAGGGCGATTCGGACGAGCGACTCGGGATCCGGCTGTCCACCATTCATGCGGCGAAGGGGCTGGAATTCAAAGTCGTCTTCGTGGTGGCCTTGGAGGAGGGGGTCCTGCCGCATCACCGGTCGATCGGAAGCGATGACGATGCTTCCCTCGAGGGCATCGAGGAGGAGCGCCGCCTCATGTACGTCGCCATGACGCGGGCCTCCGACCGCCTCCATCTCTCCTGGTCCCGCTTCCGGAAAAACGAGACGATGACCCGCAGCCGCTTCATCGAGGAAATCCCGCCGCAGTACCTGTCGGCGGATGGGTAGTCCGCAGCCGCGCATCCAGCTGCCCGGAACTATGCGGCTCTTGTGGAGATCAAGTGCGCTTTCCTGTGAAACACCACCGAGTCCGCGGAATAGATGGCCAGGGCGGACCAGATCATCACGAACGTCCAGATCTGAACCCAGGAAATGGGCTCCCGAAAAACGAAGACCGCAAAGAGGAAAAAGCAGCTCGGCACCATGTACTGCATGAAGCCCAGGGTCGATAGGCGCAGCCTTCTTGCGCCGAGGGTGAACAGAAGGAGCGGCAGGGCTGTGGCCAGGGCCGAGGCCATGAGGAGCAGATCCGTGCTCAGGCCCATGTGCAAGAAAGCCCCTCGGCCCGTCGCGTAGAGGTAGCCGAGGTATCCCAAGGTCGGCGGGAGGAGGAGGAGCGTTTCGACCGTCAGCCCCACCAGGGCGCTCACCGGCGTGATCTTGCGTACGAGCCCGTAGAGGCCGAACGTGAAGGCCAACGTGAGAGCGACCCAGGGAAAACGCCCCAGTCCGATAGTCAGGTGGAGCACGCCCGCTCCGGCCAACAGAACCGCGAGCAGCTGCGCCCGCCGCAATCGCTCCCTCAGGAAAACCACGCCGAGCAGGACGCTGAAGAGCGGGTTGATGTAGTAGCCGAGACTCGCTTGCAGCACCAGCCCGTTGTTCACGGACCAGATGAAGAGCAGCCAGTTGGTGGCGACGAAAAGCGTGGTCGCAAGCAGCGTCAGGAGCGATCGCGGGTTTTTGAGGACGGACACGAGCTCACCGGTCTTGCCCTGGAGCGCCACCAGAGGAATCACGAAAAAGAAGGACCACAGCACGCGGTGCAGGACGATCTCGAACGGGGGAACCGAGGCCAGGGTCTTCCAGTAGATGGGGCTCAACCCCCAGATCAGGAAGGCTGAACCGGCATAAGCCAGTCCTTTCAGGCCCTCACTACCGTCGGAGTCCCGTTCAGCAGACGGTTTCAGCGGGTTGTCGGTCAATGAGCCCTCTTTCATTACGGCCCAAGATCGGCCATTCAACCGCTCAGCTCACGCGCCAGCCGGTGTTTTGGGCGGTGAGAGCTTGTAGCGGATACGCAGTACGCCGTTTTCGAAGCTTGTGGAGATCACTCGAAACGGCCCCACCTCTCCCGTGTTGGCGACGTGGGGACCGATGCAGGGGCAGGCGTCGTAATCGCCGATCCGGATGATGCGAATGCGGTCGCCGGCGTCGTCCGGCAGCCGTTCGAGATTGAAGCGAGTCATCGCTTCTGTCCGGTCGATGAGCTCCTCCGTCACGGGCAGTCTCGCTTCGATGACCGCGTTGACCCGTCGCTCGAGGTCTCGGACCTCTTGCTCTTGCAGGTCCCTGTCGTAGTGGTAGTCGAGCTTGGATTTCTTCTTTTCGATGTGCGCGCTGAACGAGCGGCCGCAAGCATACAGCCGATCCATCGTCTGGTTCACGATGTGCTCCGCCGTGTGCATCCGGGGATCGAAGCGCTTTTCAGGGGGCTCGGCCATGGCATTCCCTGTTTCAGAAAATGAGCGCATCAACGCTCATTCGGTTTTTCAAAGCGTCCCGCCTGACGGTTCTTGGCGACCTTGTCCGCGGGAAAAACCTTGCCGCTCATGGCAATGTAAACGCCGGGCTCAAGTGCCTGAATGGCGCCCACGGCACAGCCGATGTTGAACACGGCATCGCTCCCCTTGAAGCGGGCGGGAGACAGCGAGCCGGTGAAGACAATGACCTTGTCGGGGATGTCGAGCAAATAGCGGGCGGTTTCCACCATCGTGTCCGTACCGTGGGTCACCAGGATCAAACGGGAGGGGTCCTCCTCGACACGCCGGCGCAGGAGAAGCCGATCCGCCGCGGTCATATGCAGACTGTCCTTGCGCATGAGCTCCTCGCTCTCGTAGTCGAAGGTGACATTCGCATCGCGGAGGATCTCGACGACCTGTGGCTCTCCAACTTCGTAGTCGCTCAGATCGTCAAAGTAAACTTTGTCGATGGTGCCGCCCATCGTGAAAATCTTCAGTCTCATCGCCTGCCCATCCGATGGCGTGGCTCCGATCAGTCCAATTTCCCTTCCACTCTCAACTGGGCTTCCAGCCTCCCGATATTGTCTCGGGCAAACTCGATGGTGGGATCGAGCTCCAAAGCAATCTTGTAAAGCTTGATCGCTTCTTCCCGGAATCCCAGCTCCCTGAGGTTGGAGCCAATATTCGCATAATCGATCCCCGAACCCGGGTCGAGCTCGATGGCCCGCTCGAACGCGGTGATGGCTTCCTGGTGCCTCTTGAGCATGTAATAGCAGAAACCGCGCAGATTGTAGATCTCCTTCAGCCGGTCGTTGTGCTCCTCCGCGGCGTCCAAGGCACTCAGGGCGTCGTCGTACTGGCCCAGATCCTTGTGGCAGGAAGCCAAGTGGACATATATGCTGGCAATCTCCCTGGAATCGGGGTCCTGATCCAAAGCCTTCTGAAACAGCTCAAGGGCGCTCGCCACATCGCCCTGTAGCTCCAGGCTGTGCGCCAGAAAGAACGTCAGGTCGTAGCGGGGGCCGAAATGGCCGAGGATCCGGTCCATGTGGGGGGCCATGTCGTCACCCTGGTGACTCCGAAGCAGGGTGCGCGCGGCGTGCTGGGCGAAATCCGTGTCGCGCGTCCGGTCGAGGAAATGGGCTCCGGGGATAATGGTATAGACGGCCGGAACCTGAAGCACGGGATGTGTGACATTCACCACGAGGACTTCGAGGTCGATCTTCGCGAGCGCCTCCACGCAACGGTCGATTTCGACCCGCAGGTTGTCGTTGTCAAGGTTGGGAAGCGAATGAATCGAGACCGCACTGCTCCCGTCCATCAGGTAGCGAGCTTCCTCCAGGGACTCGTACTTGGGGAGCGTCGGCTTGTAGGACGTGTGTGTCTGAAAGTCGCCCGCAAGCTGGGCGATTTCGGTAAGCGCGCGGCAGAGGGACTTCTCCGGATTCGATGTGGTGCCCGCAGTGAAGACGATTTCGCTTTTCTCTGGATACGTGGACGGGTCGTAGGCCAGGGCCCCAACCGTGGGAATCCCGGTATCAAGGGAAAAATCAGACACATACAGGTTGATCCCCTGGCTACGGAATCGCTCGACCAGCTCGATGGCTGCGGGGTCCCGTAGCGAATCCAGGTCGATCGACGCCGTGCGCCGGTGCTCATGGCTGATGATCGACCCCACATGCCGCTCCACCACTTCGCAGAGGCTTTGCAGAATGGCTTCCTCCATCGTGTTTCCGGATGCCGGCCCGTTGTACTCGTTGATGAGATAGAACCAGTCGATCGGCACCAGCTGATCCTGCTTGCGCGTCAGGTTGTACGCGCTCACCCATCGGAGGGGAAAATCCTCCAGGAACGACCGGCAGAGCTCATCCGGCGTGCTTGCATCGTAAACCGAGCGTTTGAGGAGCGCTGGCGAAATGGCTTGAGATGCTACGTCCGCGTACCGGCAGGTGGGGAACGGATGGTGCTGGATGAAATGAAAGAAGCTGAACCGTTCGAGGAGCTCCATGAGGGCGCTGGCTTCGGATTGCTCCGGGGTCGCGCCTTTACCCATCTGCTTTTTCGTGCCCGTTACCCGCGTGGCATCCTCGCCGCAAAGACTGATGTAAACGGGAATGCCCAGACGGCCCGTGTCGATACGCATGGTCCGGGTGAGGATGTCCAGGTTCAGGAGGCCGAGTCGCTCCCTGGCCCACTTGAGTGTTTCGGCCGGAGTGCGGACCTTGTCCTGGTCGTGTCGAAAGGCTTTGTAACAGTCACGAAGCGCAACGGTTGAGCTCATGGTGGTCTCCCCAATAGGTCATTGTCTTCCAGGCCGGCACACCCGAACGGCAGCGCCGCCTTCCACGGCCGCGCGCGGCGCCGTGACATGTGTCTGACAACGCAACAGACGCCGGCACTGAAGGCGGCGCTATCGGGCTGTCTGTTTCGGCGGATTATGAAGTAACATTGGCTTCCTCGGCCCGGTGCTCCCATTTGCGGATGACGGAAAGCAGGTGGCCGGCTGAGCGGCTGTTGTGGAAGGGACGGGGGAGCCCCTTGATCTTCACGAAATCCTCGAGGCTCTGGGGGCGGTTGGCAGCCAGACGGACCAGGGTTTCATCGGAAAGCACCCGAAAGGGAGCCCGATCACGGCGCCTGGCTTCGTGGTCGCGGTACAGGTAAAGCGCCCGAAGAACACGCCGTCCGACAGGGTCCAACAATCGGGCGCCGCGGATCTGGATGAAGCCCTCCGGGTGAAACACCTTTTGCTGGGCTTCCTGCTCCCCGGTTCGCTCGGAGACCTCTTTGGCCGTATCCCACAACTCCCTGGCCACCAGGTCCGCGGCCAGCAGGTGGCGCAGGGCCAGCAGGTGATGCGTATCAAGCCGGGCATAATCGAGCTGCTGCTCCGAGAGCGGGCGTCTCCCCCAGTCGCAGCGCTGCCATTTCTTATTGAGCGTCACGTCGAAATGCTGCTGCAGGATCTTGGCCAGTCCCAGCTCCTTGTAACCCAGCAGCTTGCACGCAACGGCGGTGTCGAACAAATTATGGAATTCGAAATGAAAATCCCGCTTGAGTCCGAGAACGTCGTTGGGGGCCGCGTGAAAAACCTTTTCGATGGAAGGATCCGCCAAGGCATCCTGCAACGGGCTCAGATCCTCGATCGCAAACGGGTCGATGATGAAATCGTCTTGGGGGGTCGAGATCTGGATGAGGCACACGCGCTCGAAATAGGCGTAGAAGCTGTTGGATTCCGTGTCGATGGCAATGTGGGTGGTGTGCCTGAGCGCTTCGATCAGGCGCTTGAGCGCGGTGGGTTCTTCAATGACAACAACGGGCTTCATGAAAGAGTTTCCTGTGTCTCACTCCTATGATATCAGTAGGACGAAAGCGAGTAGAATGATGACCCGACGAAAACGCTCCAAGACTCATTCTATGCATCGCGGCTCCCCACGGACGCCTACTGTGCAGGGCTTCTATACCCCCTTTGGCGGCTTAGATCAACACCTCACGAGAACAGCCCGGGAAAAATCGCGGTCGCTGGCCCAATCCTCGCTGGAGCCGCCGAAAACAGGGGCGCATCCTTCTCCTCCGCTTCCGGACCATGATGACGAGGTTTTTCGTCGGGCCATGGCAGACGTGGTGCCCCTGAATCGTGAGCCGGAGCTGATCCCGGCCGCCCGGAGTCAAGCGGTGCGGCCGAGGTTCCGGTCGATCGAGGACGAAGAGGTTTACGCCCATCTCAAGCGTTTGGTTGAGGGGGAGAGCGACTTCGAGCTGACGTACTCCGACGAATACGTGGACGGTGCCGTCGTGGGGCTCTCTCCCAAGGTCCTCAAGGCGCTTCGCTCCGGAGACTACAGCTACCAAGACTATGTGGATCTTCACGGTCTGAATCGGGCTGAGGCCCGCCAGGCCGTTGTGGATTTTGTGAGCCGGAGCTTCGTTCGGAAGCACCGCTGCGTGCTGATCATCCCGGGTCGGGGCCTCAATTCGGAGGACAAGCAGCCCGTTCTCAAGGAAAGGCTCGTGGTCTGGCTGACCCAATCCCCACTCAAACGGATGGTTCTCGCGTTCGCCTCGGCCCGCTCCTACGACGGAGGTGCGGGCGCCTTCTATGTGCTCCTCCGGCGGCACCAGAAGAAGGGGACCTTTCTCGTCCCCGCCCGATGAGGGATCGGTACGAGATCAGCTTGTACCTTTCCGATTCCATACCAGGAGAATCATGATCGTGCATACCCTCCGATGGCGGCGGACCGTGCTTCTTGTCAGCGCTCTTTGCCTGATGAGCTGCCAATTCATGGCGGATAGAGAGACTCAAGGCACACCGCTTCAGCTTTCAATAGGTGTCCGGGCTGCTCCCGAGTCCGCTCTGATCGCCGTGGCCGATGAAAAGGGCTATTTCAAGGAGGCCGGCCTCGATGTCACCACCACCCTGTACCCGGCGGGTCTTCTGGCGCTCGAGGCCGTGGTGCGCGGGGAGGTGGAGGTCGCGACCATTGCCGACATTGCATTTGCTTCGAGGATGCTCGACGAGCCTTCGCTCAGAGTGCTGGCGTCGATTGGCTTTTCCACAGCAAGCCAGATCGTGGCAAGGAGGGACCGGGGGATTGACAAACCCTCGGATCTGAAAGGCAAGAAGATCGGCTTCAGTCCAGACACGACCAGCGACTATTTTCTCTACACGTTCCTTCTGACGGAGAACATCTCCCCGAACGAGGTCATGGCCGTTCCCACCGCTCCGGCCAGACAAGCGGATGCCGTCGTCGGCGGCGAGCTGGATGCCGTGTCCGCTTTCGATGTGTACGCCTTTGACGCCATGAAGCGGCTGGGAGACAAAGGGGTCTCCTGGGATTGCCAAAACAATCTGGGGTACCAATGGCTTCTCGCGACAAAGGGAAGCCTTACGAAGTCTCCGGAGCGTCTTAAACGCCTGGTGAGCGCTCTCATAAAGGCCGAGCAATTCGCCCGATTCAATGAGGCCGAAGTCAAGAGGATCCTCGTTCGAAAGTGGGATCTGGATCCCGGGCTCGTGGAGAAGATCTCCCCGAAGATCCGGTTGAGCGTCACGTTCAGCCAGACCGTCGCTGCTTCGCTCCGAGACTACAGCAGATGGAAAATGAGGAAAGAGGGCAAGGGCGGAGCCCCACCGGATGTTCTGGAGTTTCTCTACACGGGCGCCCTCGACGAGGTCGCTCCAAGGGCGGTTACCCTGTTCAGGTAGGCCTGTATGCAAGCACGATCACGATTTCTGACGAGTATTGTCGCGTCACTGGCGGTTTCCGCGGTGATTGTCTCCATCGCGTTCTCCATTCTGCGCGGCATGGACGACGAGCTCGCTCGCAGCCGCGTGTACGATGAAACTGTCAACAAGACCTTTGCTCTGAACCTGTTGGCATCGCGATTCCGTGCGAGCCAAGATCCAGGCGCTATCCGACAGATCATGCAGGTGCGGCGGTCGCTGGATGCGCTGCTGGGATCGATTGCCACCTCCGAAGCCCCTGAAGAGATCCTCGTTCGCCAGTTGAGAACCGGCATACAGGAGCTCGACTACCTTTTCAGCCGACTGACCGGTCCCGCACCCGGCAGCACAGAAAGCGGCATCGAGGAGGAGCGGAGACATATTCTGGTGTCGCAGGTGTCCATGAAGACACAATTCATCTCTGAAGACATCCATCACCTCATCGACTTGAGTGATGCGCGCATTCAAGCCGCTCAGCGCAAAACCATTCTGGCCGTCGTCACGCTGATTGTTGCGCTGACCTTGATCAACGCGGCCATTTCCTTTTTTTCCGGCAGGAGCATCGTGAGGGCGGAGGGAGTGGTCAGAGAACAGCGCGAGTGGCTGCAAGTCACACTCGCGAGTATCGGGGATGCCGTCATTGCCGCCGACAAGAACGGCAGGGTGAGCTTCATCAATCCCGTCGCGGCGGCTCTGACCGGCTGGTCGGAAGAGGAAGCCCGAGGGAGGGTGATCGAAGATGTCTTTCGAATCCTCAATGAGGAGACGCGGCAGCCGGCCGAAGATATCGTCCGGCGCGTCTTGAATGAAAGGCAGATTGTCAATCTGGCGAATCACACGTCCCTCGTCACCCGTGACGGTCGGGAAATCCCCATCGAGGACAGCGCGGCGCCAATAAGAAACAAAGCCGGTGACGTCTCCGGAGTCGTTCTGGTCTTTCATGACGTGACCGAACGGCGGAGCGCCCAAGCTGCCCTGCGGAGATCGGAAGAGCGTCGTGTAGGGAAAGAGTGTAGATCTCGGT
>CALBZH010000843.1 GCA_937889795.1 uncultured Syntrophobacteraceae bacterium
CCAAACGAGCCGCCACGTCGAGGATGGTCTGAACGTACGGGCGGCTCTTGTTGTAATGATAGATGACTTCCTCCTTTTCCGCTCTCGTTTTGGCGCTGCACCAGCCGAATCCGCGAAGGTAATTGGCGATGCTGAAAACGGCGTCGTCAGAAGTGTAGAGATCGATCCGGCCGTCCTGATTTCCGTCCGCGCCGTATTTGACGATGCTTGAGGGAAGAAACTGGGGCCAGCCGATGGCACCCATGTAAGAGCCGTGAAGGGTGCCAGGATTCAGGCTGGCCTTCTGTGCCAGCTTCAGCAAGGCGCGCAGCTCTCCGTAGGCCCATTCCGATCGCTTGAGAAGCTTCTCGTCAAACGCGTCTCGCTCCCATCGCTTCTTATCCTTCGGGGAAAGCATGGCCCAGATCTTATTGCGGTACGAGACCTGATCCATGAGAGCGAACGTGGCAAAAACCGACAGGACGTGCGTCTTACCCGTGCCGTTCCCGAATCCCGATTCGACGAGAAGAATCGCCGCGATAACGGGGGCCTCGACGCCGTATGCCTTCTCCGCCCGAGCCAGGCTCGCGTGATGCTCCTGAATGAATCGCTTTGCCAGTGCAATCGAGCCGGGCTCAAGAAAACGCCCGTAGTTCAGCTTGCTTTCCTGGATGCGAAATGTCCCTGCCACGAGCCTGAAGAGAGGGGTCGGGTCCGAAGCGAACAAGTCTTCGACCTGAGCGGCTCCAAAGCCTTCTTGGAGCAGCCTTTTCTTGATGCTCGGAAAGGGGTCCTCCGCAGTCAGCCCCAGTGCCGCGAATCCAAGAATGCCCCACAAGAGACCCATCACACCGACGAGTGCCGACCATTGGGCGCTTTCCGGCTTAACGTTCTGCCGCACCTTCTATCCCCCTTGAAACGGTTGTTGTCATCTTGTTTGGTGCTCGACACACCGACAAAACCAGACCGTCGGATCATAAGCAACGCCGCCTCGGAATGCAAGAAAAGCAAAGAGAGGTTGAATAGTTGCCCCGCGAGCGTTAATAAGGATTCCTGCCCGGATATGTCCCGGTTCATCTGTCATGGAGATACGGATCGTCCAAGAACCCGACTGTGAGGAGCGCACATGGAGGAACCCTCTGCCGAGAGCCACGTGCCCGCCGCGGAGCCATCGGTCATCAGGGATTATGCCCAACTTCGATCCCGGCTCTTGAATTGCCTCGATCGTCTCGCCAGCGCCGATCAGGCTCCACTCCAGGCGCTGGGCGAGCTAAAGTCGAAGATCGAGCTCAATCGGTTTCATCTGGTTGTGGTCGGCCAATTCAAGCGGGGCAAGACCTGCCTGATCAATGCACTGATCGGAGCGGACATTCTGCCTGTTGCAGTGGTTCCCCTGACGTCGATCGTGACCATTTTGACTTACGGGGAGACCGTCCGGATGGAAGTGCATTTTCTCGACGGTCGGACGGAAATCATCGACCCGGCGGTGCTGCCGGATTATGCGACGGAGGCGGGGAATCCCCAAAATGAGCGCTGCGTCAAAGAAGTCCTCATTCATTATCCTTCCCCCTACCTGCGGGACGGCGTGCGACTGATCGACACACCCGGCGTCGGCTCCGTGTATCTTCACAACACGGATGTTGCCTACGAGTACCTTCCCAAGTGCGATGCGGCGTTGTTTCTGCTTTCAGTCGAGCAGCCGGCGAGCAAGGCCGAGCTCGACTTCCTTAAAGACGTACGGGAATACTCCGGTAAGATCTTCTTCCTGCTCAACAAGATCGACTATCTCACCGACTCCGAGGTGACCGAGTCGCTGGCCTTTTCGCGGCAGGTTCTGAGAGAGGCCATGGGGGCGGAGGTGCGGGTCTTTCCGATGTCGGCCAAGCTCGCCCTCCAGGGAAAGCTGGATGGCTCGGAGGAAGACCAGAGGCGGAGTCAACTGCCGGCCTTTTCTTCGGCCCTTGATGAGTTTCTCGTGCACGAAAAAGGAAGGGTCCTGCTGCTTGCCGCGTCGGGTCAGCTTCTGCGAATCGCCTCTCAAGGGCAGCTGGCGGTGGAGCTGGAGCTGAAATCTCTGAGTGAGCCCATCGAAGAGCTTCGCCGTAAAATTGAGCTCATCGAGGCCAAGGGAGTGGAAATCGCGAGGGAGAGAGACCGCATCGGACAGCTCATGGACGGTGAGATCGAGCGGCTGGTTCGCGACGACCTGGATCCGGAGATCGACCGTTTCGCATGCGAGCTTCGAGATCGCATGGGCGGTGAGCTTAGACAGTTGTTCGAAGCACACCAGGAAATGCTTCCCAAGGAGCTCGACGCGCTGCTGGAGTCTTTCCTGGTGTGCGAGGTCGAAAATGCTTACCGGGGATGGCGTCTGTCGCTGGAAAAGAGGTTGGCGAGCTCCTTTCAGGAGCAGTGCAGTGCCTTGGCGGTCAAGACCAACGACATCATCGAGGTCCTGATGAAATATGCGTCCGGGCTCTTCGATGTCGTCTTCGAGCCGCTTTCCGCTTCGAGCTTCTGGATGGAGGACTCCAAATTCCATTTCAAGCTGCGGGATGATCCAGTCGGCCTGGACATGCTTGCCGATTCCATCTCGGGTGTGCTTCCGGGGTTGGTCGCAAAACGCTTCGAGCGGCTGCGCTTCTTCCTGTTCCAGCGGGCTAGGACTTACTTCTATAAACGACGGCTTTCACAGATGGAGCACATCGTTGGAATGCAGGCCGGACGGATCCGTTACGACCTGGTGGAGCGTCTCAAAAAGAGCGGTGCCGGTTTTCGGTTGGAGATGCAGGAGCGGATTGAAGCGTCTGTCGAGTCGATCGCCCAAGCCGTGCGTCGCGGCATTGACCGGAGGGAAGCGGGTGAGCGCGCGGCGGAAAGGCGGCGGGGTGAGCTGTCGACAAGCCTTGTGGAGCTTGAGGCCGTGCGGGAGGAGCTGCTGAAAATCCGGGAAGAGGCTCACCTTCACTGAGCGTCGGCAGGATCTTTTGTGCTTGACAAAAAGGGGATGCTCAAGTAGTTTCTGTGACGCATGTGAAAAAAGTATCTATTTGATGTTTTTAGGAGTCACGGGATTCAACTGCTTGGCCTTTGCCGTTCATGCAGCCAACATAGGCGGATACGGAAAGCGCGTGAGGCAGTTTTTATTTTGATCCATCCCCCCAGCCTTCTTCATTGTCCTTTTTTTCACCCTCACACGGTCCGTGCAGCGACGGGGGGACCGCGGGTATGCGTGAAGCGGTTGAGCGATCTTGGAGCAGTTTATCCCGGAGCTTCCCTGGAGTGGGGGCCAAAGAGGCAGGAGGCATAGCCCTCTGGGCGGGCTCGGAAACGATCGGGTAAGAGTTGAGGGTGAACAGGTATGACAACGGCTTCAAGAAGAGGAGGTGAGGGTAACAAAGGCAGCTAAGAGCGAAGGGTGGGGACGCGTTGTCTTCCACCACGAGGTGAGGGAACAGGGTCCTGATAACAAGGAGGAGTAGCTAGATGAAAGCAAGTCAGATTATTCTTTTTGCCCTTGGATGTGGTGGCTTAGGCGTTCTGTATGCCCTGATCACTGCGGCTTGGGTCGGAAAGCAACCTGCGGGCAGCGAGAGAATGCAGGAAATTTCGGAGGCCGTTCGTGAAGGCGCAACGGCTTTCTTGAATCGTGAATACAAAACGGTTGCCTTTGTGGCCGTGGTCCTTGCTGCTGCTCTGACGTACCTTGGCAAGTATACGGCAATCGGCTTCGTGCTGGGCACGGTTGGCTCGGCGCTGGCCGGCTACATCGGCATGATGGTCACGGTTAAGGCCAACGTGCGCACGACGGAAGCGGCGAAGCTTGGGCTTCAGCCTGCTCTGTCTGTGGCTTTCAAGGGCGGCTCGGTTACGGGCATCATGGTGGTGGGTCTGGGCCTTCTCGGCATCTCCGGCTACTACATGTTCGTCAAGTCCGTGGCTCCGGTGGACGATGCGTTCCACGCGCTGGTCGGCCTGGGCTTCGGCTGCTCCCTCATGAGCGTGTTCGCTCGTATCGCCGGCGGCATCTACACCAAGGCCGCTGACGTCGGCGCCGACCTCGTGGGTAAGGTGGAAGCCGGTATCCCCGAGGACGATCCCCGCAACGCAGCGGTTATCGCCGACAACGTGGGCGACAACGTGGGTGACTGCGCGGGTATGGCCGCTGACTTGTACGAAACCTACACGGTTACGCTGGTTGCAGCCATGCTGCTTGCCAAGACCGTTTTCAAGGCCGAGAGCCTCTGGGTGGAATTTCCCCTCCTGATCGGCGGCATCTCCATCGTTGCCTCCATCATCGGCACCTACTTCGTCCGCCTGGGCAAGAATCAGTACATCATGGGCGCCCTCTACAAAGGCCTCGCCGTGGCCGGTATCCTGGCCGCTGTCGCGATGTACTTCGCATCCGACTGGTTCCTGAAGCAGCCGGGTGTGGAGCCTGCTTTCACGACGATGGGCGTTTTCACGACGGCCGTCATCGGTCTGGCTCTGACGGGCCTCATCGTTATGATCACCGAGTACTTCACGTCCAAGAGCTTCAACCCTGTTAAGCACATCGCGGCCGCCAGTGTCACCGGCCACGGTACCAACGTCATCGCCGGCCTCGCGGTCAGCATGAAGTCGACCGGTGCTCCGGCTCTGGTCATCTGCGGCGCCATCGTGTGGGCCTACACCCTGGGCGGCGGCTTCGCCGGCAACGCGGGTGGCGGTCTGTTCGCGATTGCCCTGTCCGCCGTGGCCATGCTCTCCATGACCGGTATCGTCGTGGCCATCGACTCCTACGGCCCGATCACGGACAACGCCGGTGGTATCGCGGAAATGGCCGAGCTCGATGAGAGCGTGCGCGCCATCACCGATCCTCTGGATGCGGTCGGCAACACCACGAAGGCCGTTACCAAGGGTTACGCCATCGGCTCCGCCGCTCTGGCCGCCCTGGTGCTCTTCGCCGAGTACTCCCGCTCCTTCGGCGCGACTCTGGCATTCGATCTCTCCAATCCGCTGGTTCTCGTGGGTCTGTTCATCGGCGGTCTGCTGCCCTACTACTTCGGCTCGCTCCTGATGGAAGCCGTTGGCAAGGCAGCCGGTGGCGTTGTTGAAGAAGTTCGCCGCCAGTTCCGTGAAATCCCCGGCATCATGGAAGGCACGGCTCGTCCCGAATACGGCAAGTGCGTGGACATCGTGACCAAGAGCGCCATTCAGCAGATGATGGTTCCCGCTCTGATCCCCGTGGCCACTCCTGTCATCGTCGGCTTCCTCATGGGCAAAGAGGCTCTGGGCGGCGTGCTGATCGGCTCGATCATCACGGGTCTGTTCCTCGCCATCTCCATGACGAGCGGCGGCGGTGCTTGGGACAATGCCAAGAAGTTCATTGAGGACGGCGACTTCGGTGGCAAGGGCTCCGATGCTCACAAAGCAGCGGTCACCGGCGACACCGTAGGCGACCCGTACAAAGACACGGCCGGTCCTGCGATCAACCCCATGATCAAGGTCGTGAACATCGTTGCTCTGCTGATCGTGCCGCTCATCAAGTAGTGACATTGATCCAGACAACACTCGGGTAGGAAGCGATGCCGGCAGGGTCACGGACTCTGTCGGCATCGTGTTTTTTGATGGACAGTCGGTGCGCTTAGGTCTTGGAGAGGGAGGTATCGCGGTGAATCCGAACGCTGAGTTTCTTAAACCCGACGATTGCATGCTGTTGCTGGTGGATGTTCAGAAAGTGATGCTGGATCTTTGCGAGGACCACGCGCGGTTGGTCAAGCACACGGACGCGCTGATCCAGGTGGCGAAGGTGTTCAACCTCCCCATTCTCTTTTCCGTGCACAATACCGAAAAGCTGGGAGGATTCCTGCCCGAGCTGCTCCACAAGGTTGATGATCCGCTGGTGCTCAACAAGGTGGAGTTCAGCTGTCTTGAAAATGAGGGCATGATGAAAGCCATCTTGGGGATGGGCAGGAAGACTTTGCTGGTTGCGGGACTGGAGACGCACGTGTGTATCTTTCACACCTGCACCCAAGCGGCACGTTTGGGGTACCGTGTGCACGTGGCGGCGGATGCGGTGGCCTCGAGGAGTCGCTTGAACTGGGAGGTCGGACTCGGGCGGATGCGGGAGGCTGGAGTCGTTGTGAGCTCAACGGAGATGATGATCTTTGAGCTGCTGAACCGAGCGGGAACGCCGGAGTTTCGGGCGCTGCTTCCTCTGCTGAAGACGCTTTAGTCCAACGCGGCGGAAGTGCTGCGTCCAGACGAAAGCGATGCTGGAAGCCAGGTTCCGGATGCGAGACAAAACCAATGCCCGGCCGAAACGGTCTTTGTCTGGCATCTGGCATCCAAAGTCATGTCCGGACACGCCGAGATGACTTCCGGCACAGTGTATTAGGCGTGGAGCCCCTTGATATTCTCGTGAAGCTCCCGAGTCTTCTCCATGCGGACGCGGTCGCGATCACGTCCGATGTCGTCCAGCTCGGCCTGCAGCGGGAGAAGGTCCGGATCGTCGTGGGGTTTTCCGGCACGATGGGCGTCGATCATGGTTCGGTAAAGAGAGATCATCCGAGCGATGAGATCGACTGGATATTCGCGGCCTTGGACCTTGAGCGTATGGAGTCCGAGATCCATAATGTCCCAAAGCTCCTTTGCGTTGATGACAAAAGCGACATTAGGTCGGCTCCGGATGCGCTCGTTGATGGATTCAATCTCCTCCTCTTTTCGTCCGCGCTGCCGCAGCACCTTTCTCCGCTGCTCGTCGGTCAGAAGACAGAGTCGAAAACAGCTGCCGCTCCTGTCCGGCCATCCTTCGAACTCGATGATCTCGTTGCCGTCCTCGTCACGGTAGGATCGTTTGATGTAGGAGTCGCTGATGAGCTCGTGAAAGGCGCAATTGCCCACGCCGCCGACGCACCGGTTTCCGTGGACCAGGATTTCCGTTTGAACTCCGATGGCATCGGCAGCTTCCTTGAAACGCCTGAGCTTCTCAACCGTGTCGATCTCCGTGCTCGCCACGATCTGGGAGGCACCGTATCCCTGGTATTCACGCATCTGTGAGGGGGTTTGGATATTGCAGCCGACGCTCGCGTGGATCACGAGCCCGGGGAAGTTTTGCTGTACCATTTGCATGATCGCGGGGGTCTTCACGATCACTCCTTCAACGCCGTACGCAGCGTACTTGGAGATTTTTCTCAGCGCGACCATGCCCTTCTCCGAGGGTATTTCAGCGTTCAGTGCGACGCGCACTTTTCCGCCGAAGCGATTCGCGATTTCGACGGCCTCGCGAATCTGGGAGTCCTCGAGCTCCCACGCACACTTGCGTCGGCTAAAGCCCTTGGAGCCGACGTAGACCGCGTTGGCGCCCTGAGCCAACACAGCTTCAACCATTTGGAGGCTTCCACCCGGTGCCAGAAGCTCATTCATAGCAACCTCCCTCCGTCCATCTGCGAAAGAAAGTGTATCGGCATGCAACAGCTTGAATCGAACAGTCCAGCGTGAGCGCTGTAAAAGGTGGATGTGCCATGCAACAAGAGGACCGGTGAGCTTTCTTGGTCCAAGACTAGACCGCCCCCGGCCTGACTGCTCATTCGAACAATACGGTGCTCAACCTGAAAAGCGGCACCCACTATAACGCCAGGATTCAGGATGACTCCAATTCCACAACGAAATTATAATACTGAAGCTCACGGCAAAAGTGAACAGGTAATTGCCCAATGACATGGGTTGAACGTATTCCAATGTCCCTCAGCGTCTGGTGAGGCACTGACGGAGATTGGACCATGGAAACCGTTTGCCAGGGCAATCCGTGCTAGCCCCTTCGACGTCCCGGTGCCCCATCACATTCTTCAAGGGAATCTCGTAATACTGTGAAAGCGTTTTGATCAGATAGGCCAGGGATTGGATCTGGTTCTGCGTCGGGAGGTCTTCGTTGAAGTTTCCTACAAGAGCGATGCCGATACCTTTGTCGTTCATTCCTCCCGCCTTGCAGTGAGCCCCGACTTGCTGTTTGATCCACCGGGGCGACACTTCAATCTGGCCGTCGCCCTTGCCGAGGGTCCCGTTGTCAATTAAGAAGTGATACCCGATCCCGTTCCAGAACCCTCGATCGTGGTGCGCGCGGTCCACTTGGAGCGCTTTCCCGATGTCCGTTGCTGTGTGATGGACAATGATGTATTTCCACTGTGGGTTTGGGTAAAGCGAAATGACGTGCCGAAGCTGCTTTGCGTTGGGAATCGTGAGCCGCTGACCGACGCGCAGGGAATCGTTCGGTTTCAACCCGTTGGCTCGATAAATACTCTCCACCGGCACGTCATACATGCGCGAAATGCGCCATACCGTTTCAAGTGGCCCCACCTCGTGGACAATGGTCTTGGGACCTCCCATGTTCGTGAGGCATCGCTCCACGACCTTCGCGGCTCCCGGAGGTGTAGGCGGTCTGGATTCAGGGGGGCTAGTCCTCTCCGGCAAGGGGCAGGCGGTTGGCCCGACCACTTCAATCGACCTGCTGCAGCCCCCTGTCGTTGCCAGCATCACAAGGAGAGCCAGCGCGAAAAGCGTTCCGGCATCGGGTCTGTTTGTCAGGCGGCGCATCATCAGAGATCTCTTGCAAAAAAGGTTGATTGCAGGCTACCGTGCCATGATAAAACTTATTCAACGCATTGCAAGCGGGAATTGGAGAAATCTTATCAAAACCAAGCAGATGGAGCTCCTGTGCTGAAAGTGAGCGAGATCTTCCACAGCATCCAAGGGGAGTCGAGTTTTGCTGGCTGCCCATGCGCATTCGTCCGACTTTCGGGCTGCAACCTTCGCTGCAGCTACTGCGATACACGATACGCGTATGATGACGGCGTGGCCATGGAGGTTTCCGAGATCCTGCGGCGTGTCGATGCGTGCACATGCGACTTGGTGGAGGTGACAGGAGGAGAGCCGCTTCTTCAGAGCGAGGCGAGTCGGTTGGTGCGGGAGCTTGCGGATCGCGGTCTTCGTGTCCTGGTGGAGACTAACGGGAGCATGGACATTTCGCCATTAGACGTTCGCAGCATTGTGATCATGGACGTGAAATGTCCGTCCAGCGGGCAGTCGCACTGCAACGACCTTGCGAATCTGGGACGGCTCCGTCCTGGCGACGAGGTCAAGTTTGTGATTGCCGATCGGGCGGACTATGAATTCGCCCGTGAGGTTGTTCTTGGTATGCGCCCGGGAGAGGGGAAGCAGAACGTGAAGCACTTTTCGCCGGTTTTCGGGCGGATGGAGCCAAGCTGTTTGGCGGAGTGGATCCTTGAGGATCGTTTGTGCGTTCGCCTGAATCTTCAATTGCACAAGGTCATATGGGGGCCGAGCCAGCGCGGTGTCTAGCCCTGCGCGGCGAAAGTCTCGCCTAGCGTGACCGGATGCCGGATCAAGATCCCTTCGGCTGCGCGTTCGTTCCATCTAGCATCCGGAATCTGGCATCGAGCATCGATCTCGTGCAGGTGCAGGACTTCTGCCGCGCTGTACTAGCATCTTGTGTCGCGGGAGCTTACAAGGAGCAACATGAGTCAGAGCAAGCGGGAAAGTGCCGTGGTGCTGTTTTCCGGGGGAGTCGACTCAACGACCTGTCTGGCGATCGCACAATCGCAAGGCTATGAAGTCTATGCATTGAGCTGCCATTACCATCAACGTCACGAGGTCGAGATAGCGGCGGCCCGTCGGATCGTCGAGCGCATGGGAATCCGGCATCACCTGGTTTTGGATCTGCCGCTGGATCGAATCGGAGGGTCGGCTCTGACCAGCGATCTTCCTGTTCCCAAGGACGTGCCTCTTGACGTGATGGCGGAGCGCATTCCGCCCACCTACGTTCCGGCGCGAAATACGATCTTTCTCTCATTTGCCTTGGCGTGGGCCGAAGTGCTCAAGGCGGGAGCCATCTTCATTGGTGCCAACGCAGTCGATTACTCAGGTTATCCGGACTGCCGTCCCGAGTTCATTCAGGCCTTCGAGACGTTGGCAAACCTGGCCACCAAGGAGACCGTGGAAGGCTCCATGCGGATCCGTATCGAAGCTCCCTTGAGCCATCTCACCAAAGCACAGATCATACGGAAAGGGGCGGAGCTCGGCGTGGACTATGGGCTCACGCATTCGTGCTATGATCCGGATGGTGAAGGGCGGGCCTGTGGCCGCTGCGACAGTTGCCGACTGCGCCGCAAGGGGTTTCAGGAGTCGGGCATTCCCGACCCGACCGTCTATGCGCCCACAAGGCCGGCATCCGCACGTAGAAAGGATATTCCGTGAGCCACCCCACTTACCCCGATCTCACGCAGCTCGGCGGGCCAAGCGCGATTCCAGAGTCACCCGAGCAAGCGATCCTCGAGACCTTCCCGAACCCGCACCCGGATCTGGATTATGTGGTTCGACTGACGGCACCCGAGTTCACTTCGTTGTGCCCGATCACGGGGCAGCCCGATTTCGCGGTGATGGTGGTCGATTACGTGCCGGGAGAGAGACTTGTCGAAAGCAAGTCCTTCAAACTCTTCTTGAGTAGTTTTCGAAACCATGGGGCGTTTCACGAGGATTGCACCGTTGCCGTGCATAACCGCCTTCGGGATGCCATGGCCCCCAAGTTCATCCGCGTCGTTGGGCTGTGGTCTGTTCGCGGAGGCATTACGATCGACGTGTCTGTTCAAACGGGAATCGTGCCGGAGAGTTGCGTGCTGCTGCCTCTGTCCAAGACAGGCTACCGCGGTGGCCGTGAATGAATCCCGACGATGACCGGTTTTCAACTGTCGAGATGAGGAGAGGATGTCGCGATGAGTCACCTTTTCAGTCCATTCAGATTGCGAAATATTGAATTCAAGAATCGGATCTTCGTCTCGCCCATGTGCCAGTATTCGAGTGACGACGGGATGCCGAACGACTGGCATCTGGTGCATCTGGGGAGTCGCGCGGTCGGAGGGGCTGCTCTCGTGATGGTCGAGGCCACTGCTGTTGCTCCAGAGGGGCGTATCACCCTGAAGGACAGCGGTATGTGGTCGGAGGAGCATGCGAGGGGGTTCGAGCGAATCAGCCGTTATATCCGAGAGCAGGAGTGCGTCGCCGGCATGCAACTGGCCCATGCGGGGAGGAAGGCTTCGACGGATGTTCCCTGGCGAGGGGATCTTCCGCTGGGGAAGGAGGCAGGCGGCTGGGAGCCCCTGGCTCCGAGCGCGATCGCCTTTTCCGAGGTCTCTCCCATGCCTCGCGAGATGACGATCGATGACATCGACCGTGTGGTGTCACAATTCGAGGATGCCGCGGCTCGGTCGCTCCGTGCGGGCTTTGAGATCGTCGAGATCCACATGGCGCATGGCTATCTGCTGCACGAGTTCCTCTCACCCCTCTCCAATCGGCGAACGGATGAATATGGGGGGGGATTGGAGAACCGCATGCGTCTGCCGTTGCGAGTGGCCAAGGCGGTTAGGGACGTCTGGCCCTCCGCGTTTCCTGTCTTTGTCCGCATTTCCTGCACGGATTGGGTCGATGGCGGATGGGACCTTCCGCAGTCGATTGAGCTGTGCAAGCGTCTCAAGGAGATCGGTGTCGATTTGATCGACTGCTCCAGTGCAGCCCTGGTACCCCATGCCAAGATCCCGGTGGGTCCGGGCTTCCAGGTTCCTTTCGCAGAAGCCATCCGTAATCACGCTCAGATTCCAACAGGCTCGGTCGGCTTGATCACGAGCCCGGTTCAGGCAGAGCAGATCGTCGCGCTCGGCCAGGCGGATGTGGTTCTACTGGCCAGGGAGATGTTGCGCAATCCCTACTGGCCCCTTTATGCCGCCCGTGTCCTCCATGTGGACGTTCCTTGGCCGGTCCAGTACTTGCGGGCCAAGCAATGCTGAGAGGATGCAGGCTCGAGACTGCTTTTCGCAAATCCCACGCTGACACGCTGACACTTCACTGAAGGGCCACAGATGAGTCATTCGGGTAAAGTCGTTGTAACGGGTTTGGGGGTGGTATGCTCTTTGGGCTGCACCATCGAGAGCTTCTGGCGGGGACTGGTGTCCGGTGTTTCAGGCATAAGACCGATCGCGGCCTTTGATCCTGCCGGCCACAAGACCCGAATAGCATCGGAAGCACTGTCATTCGATCCTTCAGTCAGACTCACGCATAAGCAGATCCGAAGGATGGCAAGGGTTTCACAGTTCGCCGTGAGTGCTGCGCTCGACGCCGTCAGCCACTCGGGATTGGATCTCGCCAAGGAGGACGCGTCGCGAATCGGCTGCGTTGTCGGATCGGCGGCCGGGGACTACTCAAACCTCGAGGAGCAGTTCGTGAGGTTTCGGGAAAAAGGGCCGGGCTTTGTCAATGCCCTCACCATTCCCAAGGTCATCCCCAATATGCCCGTGTGCAATGTCGCTATTGCGCTGGGCATTCGCGGACCAAACCTTGGGGTCTCCGCGGCATGCTCGACGGGGACGCATGCGATTGGAACGGCCCTGGGCATGCTTCGGCAGGGGCAGGCGGATGTGATTCTGGCAGGGGGGGCGGAGTCGACCATTACCCCATTCGTTTTGGATGGTTATTCGTGCATGGGTGTCCTGTCGGAGCGCAATGAACCGCCTGAAGCGGCCAGCCGTCCTTTCGACGCGGAAAGGGATGGGTTTGTCATGGGGGAGGGAGCTGGAATTCTGGTTCTGGAGACCTTCGAGCATGCGAGCAGACGGGGGGCCGAGATTCTTGCGGAGCTCAAAGGGTTTGGCATGTCCAGCGACGCCTACAATATCGCCATCCCTGAGCCTGACGGGAGTGCCGCCGCACTGGCCATGCAGATGGCACTGCGGGATGCCAAGCTCAACGCGGAGGACATCGGACACATCAATGCGCACGGGACGTCGACCAAGGTGAACGATCGGGTCGAAAGTGCAGCCATCAGGCAGGCGTTTGGGGAGCACTACCGTAAGCCCTGGGTGAGCTCAAACAAATCGATGATCGGGCATACGTTGGGGGCAGCAGGGGCTCTCGAGGCGGCAGCCACGGTCCTGACCCTCCATCACGGCACGCTCCCCCCCACGATCAACCAGACAACGCATGATCCCGAATGCGACCTAAGCATCGTATCCAATCATGCGATGGACATCCGCCTCGATGCGGCCATCTCCAACTCGTTCGGCTTTGGCGGACAAAACGGAGCTCTCGTCTTCGGTAAGCTCGGTTAGGAGGTGGACCGTAACGCCCGTGGATCCCTTGACCGGGACTGGAAAGTCAACTCTGGGCTTCGACGTCGACACTCTCTTTGGGTCTCCTTTGAGCGACTTCGGGGGAAACGCTCTCTTCCCAGATGCGGAGGGTGATCCAGTCGACATCCCGTGAGACAAATTC
>CALBZH010000844.1 GCA_937889795.1 uncultured Syntrophobacteraceae bacterium
CGACCACCGAGATCTACACTCTTTCCCTACACGACGCTCTTCCGATCTTTTGCCGATGGTCGTCGTCTTGCCGACGCCGTTCACGCCGATCACCATGATGACGAAGGGATGGTGCGCGTCCAAGGTCCACTGTCCCGCGTCGACATCCATGATGGCCTTGATTTCCTCGCGCAGCACCTCCCGAAGCCTGGCCGGGTCGCTGAGCTCTTTTCGCTCGATCTTCTCCGTGACCGTCCTCAATAGGGCCTGAGTCGTGCGAACACCCAGATCCGACGTGATCAGCACCTCCTCGAGCTCATCCAGAAGGTCCACATCGATGGTCTTCCTGCCGTGGAAGACGCGGTCCAACCGGTTGGCCAACCGCTCCCGGGTTTTGTGAAGCCGCTCGCGGAGTCTCGAAAAGAGGCGCCGCTTTTCGGCCTGAGGAACCGCCTCTTCGCCTTCCTCCCCGGAAAGCTCCTCACCAGACTCCAAATCCCGATCAGCGACAACGAGCTCCGCCTCCATGCCCGCGCTCAGCCCTGTCCCCGCTTCCTCCGTACTGGGCGTCTGAAGCCCAGCCTCCTCATCGGGAGTCTCGTCCATTCCAACAGGGTGCGATTGCTGCTCGACTTCGGTTTCGAGAGCATCCGCCTGCTTCTTCTTCTTGAACCATTTGATCATCGCTACACAGCTCCTGCGTGCAGACCGGTACGGCGACTGCCGCCATGATCTCCCCCCGGACCGGTCCTATGCATCGAAATCACTCATGAAAGCGCAACGTTTGTGACGGTGTGGCAAGTGTGGTACAGATAGTCAAATTGACCCCCAAAAACAAGGCAAAAAGCAAGGAAACGCAGGGCGTTCCCCTGGGCCGGCGGCTCATTCAGATCATCAGGAGGTCTTTCATGCGAGGAGAGTACGAGCTGGGGTACGATCTGATCGACGTCTGCCGGGCACTTGAGCGCAAAGGGTTCATCGCGGCAACGGATGGCAATGTGAGCTGCAGGGCGGGGGACAACCGACTGCTCGTCACTCCAAGCGGTCGGGCCAAGGGGGAGCTCACCCCGATCGACCTCCTGGTGACGGACCTCGAAGGAGCTGTTCTGAGCGGCCACGGTCGTCCGTCCTCCGAAATCCGGATGCACCTTTTGATCTATGCCCGTCGGCCTGACGTCCAGGCCGTTGTCCACGCGCATCCTCCGATGCTGACGGCGCTGACCCTTGCGGGTGTCGCTTTCGTGGCCGAGGCACTCCCCGAGGTCTGGCTCACCGTTGGCGCCGTGCCAACCGCGCCCTATGCCACTCCCTCCACGCAGGAAGTGCCGAGCTCCATCGCTCCTTTCGTCGATTCGCACGAGGCGATTTTGATGGAGCGCCATGGCTCGATCACGGTGGGGCGCAGCCTTCGTGAGGCATACCGACGACTCGAGAAGCTTGAGCACGCGGCTTACACTCTCTTTTTCGCCCACCAAATGCTTCAGGGGCCGCCCACACCCCTGGGAGCCGCCGCATTGCAGAAGCTCAAGGACCTTCGACCTGAAACATGCGGGGCCTGAGACTGCCCGGGCGTTATGATGCGAGCCGGTTGAATCGGATGGCAGAGAGGCGATGAATCGAAGGGGGTAACTTGGGTGGAAGGATGGGTCTCTCGATCACCAGGCTGGCCACGATGCGGTGACTGTCGTACCCTTGCCGGGCTCGGATTCGCACTGGAAAGTGCCCCCGGACTGCTCGGTTCGCTCTTTCATGCTCGGGAGACCCAGACCGGTGCGATTGCCGTTCGCTGATTGCAGCCGAGCCTGCTTGAAGCCGATGCCGTTGTCTTCGATCCGCAGCTGGATCCGCTTTTGGACTTCCTGGAGGGACAGGGTCACTTGGGAAGCGCGGCTGTGGGTGGCCACATTCTCGAAGCCATCTTGAACGAGTCGATAAATGATGATTTTGATGGCTTCAGGGATCATTGATTCGTCGACCCCGATCTCCTTCATAACCGCCAACTGAGGATGCAGGCCCGCGAATTCGCGGCAATACCAGTTCAGGGTCGCGACAATACCGAGGTCGTCCAGAAGGGTCGGGCGCAATTCGGTATAGATCCGTCTCACCTCCTGGATGGCGTGCTGGATCATTGGAACGAGAGGCTCGAGCGTTCCGGGCTTCACCGTCCCACGCTCCATGTGCGCCAACGTGCTCTCCACGCCGTATTTCACGGCACTAAGAACCTGCCCCAGGCTGTCATGAAGCTCCAGGGCTACACGCTTGCGCTCGGTTTCGTGAACCGAGAGCAGCTGAGAAGACAAGCACTTGAGCTGGGCCTCCGAACGACGCAAGGATTCTTCGGCACGCTTGCGCTCGATCGCGTACCGAATGGAGCGGTCCAGATGGTCCGGCGTGATCTGCTCCAGCACGAGGTAGTCCGCGGCCCCAGCCTGGATTGCGCTCAAGTCCACTTCCTGATCCCGCTGCCCCGTCAAGAAGATCACCGGCACCGGAAGCCCTGCGGAGAGAACCCGTTTCATGATGCGCTCGCCTTCGGATCCCTCGAAGCTGCCGGCCACCAGGAAGGCATCATAGTGCTTCTGCTCGATCTCCTCCATGGCGGATTCGCAGTCTTGAACCCAGTCCATGCTGAACTTGGAGCGCGGGGCCATGGATAGCAGCCCTTTGATCCGCTGGAAGTCCGCTGGCTTGTCTTCAATGAGAAGGATGTGCAACGCTGGATTCTCCATGGCCGCCCTTCCGGCATCGTCTCCTCAAAACCCACCACGCCCCACGTCGTGAGCTTTCACTTCTGTGTGGACCTATATCACTACTCCGCCAAAGGATTGTATGGGGTAAGTCATGTATTTGGGGGAGCAAAAAACCTGTATTTTGGTGGGGGAGAACAGCCCATACACCAGAAATATGCCCCCATCGATACGTCCGGACCGCTCAAACTTGATTCAGGGGAAAGAAACCTTAATGTTAGGCAAACAACCGGTTCAACACGCAACAGGGGCTGCTGGTTCAAGGAAAACGGGAAGCGCACGAGGTCGAGCGTTTTATGTACCATGCCATGAGTGCCGCTCTGTTGCAACAGCGCATTTTAGGGAGGATTCACCATGAAAGACGCTAACAGCCTTCATCAGAAGGTACAGCAGTTGTGTGACTGCTTCATGAACAGCGAGCCGCTCAAGGAAATGTCCGTCCTCAAAGGGGATGATGACAAGGATGAGGCAGCTCTCAAGTGGCTCTCCCTGGCAATATTGTACGGGATTGACAGCAACGCCAAGAAGATCACGGTATCGGCCACGAAGGACGGCGGGGTCAAAGTGGTGGCCAAGTACCGCGCTACGGAGCTTCCCTCCCCCGGCTCGGAGGTGGGAGCGAAGATCTTGGAGGCGGTCAAGGCGATCGCCCACTTCGACGACGGTTCAGGGAAAACTCCCCTGGCGGTTGGGCTTCGCGACAGCAGCATTGAAATCGGGGTTGAGGCCGTCAAGGAAGACGACGAGGAGGCGGTGATCCTCAAATTCCCCAAATGATCCCGAGCCAAGAGGCTTGATCCCTCAGACTCGTCCCTCTGGGAATGCTCGCCCTGGAAGCCGATCGAACAACGGCCCGCCTCGCCATTGAGAAATTCGCTCTCGTCGAGACGGGCTCCCCGATGCGCCTCCGTTGCTTTGCTCCTTTTCATCGTGAAATCCACCGGATCATCTTGTTGTCATTGGCGGAGGCACCCTGTTCGTGAGAAGATGGCACAATACGCGTTTGAGTTTTCACGGCGAAGAGGAATCCACCTGACAAGGCTTGAAGGCAGAGGGAAACAGAGCCATGAGGAAAATCATTGTTGCCGTGCTGGGGGATGACCGACCGGGTATTGTCGCGGCCGTGTCCAAGGCACTCTTCGATTATCAGTGTAACATCGAAGATGTGAGCCAGACCATTCTTCAGACCGAATTCGCGGGGATCTTCATTGTCTCCATGCCCCCCGGCATGAGCCACGATGAGCTGCGGGAGGGGCTGGAAGGACGATTGAGCCCCGAGGGTCTGGCGGTCTACGTCAAGGAGATGCGACCGGTTGAAAGCCGGGTTGCCCCGGAAACGGAGCCTTTCGTCATCACCACCGTCGGCCCGGACCGGTTGGGGCTCGTGGCCGGCATCACCGGACTCCTGGCTGAATACAAGATCAACATCACGCAGCTCAAGGCGGCCTTCCGCGGCGGCGATGATCCACGCCGGAACATCATGATCTACGAGGTTGACATCCCGGTTGCCATCGACCACCACGCTTTTCGCGCAGCGCTTTACGCCCGCGGTCGAGAGCTGGGCCTCGATGTTAGCTTGCAGCACACGGACATCTTCAGGCAAATTCATCGCATATAGGGAGTCAACATGCTCACGGATCGAGAAGTCCTGTCTACCTTTGAAATGTTAAGAAACGAGCACCTGGATGTCCGGACCATTACCTTGGGGATCAGCATCTTCGACTGCGCAAGTGACGACCTTTCGCGGTTCAAGCAGAACATTCACGACAAAATATCCCGGCTTGCCCAAAACCTGATCGGAACCTGCGAAGACGTCGCGCTCAAATACGGCATCCCCATCGTGAACAAGCGCATCGCGGTGAGTCCTGTTGCCGTTGCCGCATGTCCGTTTTCTGCCCCGCAGATGGTTGAAGTCGCCCGGACCCTGGACGACATTGCGCGGGAGATCGGCATCGACTTCATTGGGGGGTTCAGCGCTCTGGTAGAAAAAGGAATGACGCGTGGAGACCGGGCGCTCATCGAAGCAATTCCGCAGGCACTCACTGAAACCGGGCGGGTGTGCGCCTCCATCAACGTCGCTTCGACCCACGCGGGCATCAACATGGACGCCGTGATGCTCATGGGACGGACCATCAAGCGAGCGGCCGCCCTCACGGCGGATGCCGACGGGATCGCCTGCGCCAAACTGTGCGTCTTTGCGAACATCCCCCAGGACATTCCGTTTATGGCGGGAGCGTACCTCGGAGTCGGCGAGCCCGACGCGGTCATCAATGTCGGGGTCAGCGGGCCCGGGGTGGTCAAGAAAGCCATCGATCGGGCGCGAGCCATGAATCCGCGACTGGACCTGGGAGCGCTCTCCGAAATCATCAAGCGAACGGCGTTCAAAGTAACTCGGGTCGGAGAGATCATCGGGAGGCAGGTGGCGGACAAGCTGGGGGTCCCGTTCGGCGTCGTCGATCTCTCCCTCGCCCCGACACCCAACGTGGGCGACAGCGTGGGCGAGATTTTTCAAAGCCTGGGGCTCCAGAGCATCGGCGTGCCAGGATCCACCGCGCTCCTTGCCATGCTCAACGACGCCGTCAAGAAGGGCGGCGCCTTTGCCAGCTCCCACGTCGGAGGGCTCAGCGGCGCGTTCATCCCCGTGAGCGAGGATCTCAATATTGCGGAAGCGGCAAGGTCCGGACACCTCTCTCTCGAAAAGCTGGAAGCCCTGACCAGCGTGTGCTCCGTGGGTCTCGACATGGTGGCCCTGCCCGGAGACATCTCGGAGACGACCTTGGCCGCTATCATCGCCGACGAAATGGCCATTGGGGTGGTCAACAAGAAGACCACGGCCACGCGCCTCATTCCGGTTCCCGGCAAAAAAGCCGGGGAAAAAGCCTTCTTCGGGGGACTTCTAGGGGAGGCCACCATTATTCATGTGGCCAATAACGGTGGGTCGCAGGAGCTCATGTCCCTGGGGGGCAGGATCCCCGCTCCGATCCAGAGTCTGGTCAATTGAACCGTCGGCGGTCATTAGATCTTGAGAAACAGGCGCTTCCGGTGCAAGGCCCAGACGATGCCGAAGATTACCAGGACAAAGACCGTGGAGTAGAGCAGCGAGTCCCCTTTGGGGCCGGTGATTCTCAAGAAGTGGTCAAACACATACATTTTGAGTCTGACATGGCGTCCCGTCGGCGCTCTTAGCCGAACGTGAGTCATCAGTGCGTCCAGGAGCACCGAGAGGACGTAGGCCACAATGGCATTCTTCCCATAGATGGCGAAGGGCCTTGACCAGCGCTCATACCCCTTCACATCCACCACCCAGTAGAGAATTGCGAAGCAAACGAGGGCCCAGCCGGCCATGAAAACGCTGTAGGAGCTGGTCCAGAGACCTTTGTTGATCGGGAGCCAGAAACTGAGGGTCCAGCCGACCAGCAGGAGGACGAGGCCCGCGCCAAGCATCCGCAGGGCCTTGGATTCCATGGAGAATTCGGACCTCAGACACCGACCGGCCAGAACGCCGAACAGGGTTGAGGCGATGGCCGGGATGGTGCTGCCAACGCCTTCGGGATCATACGGGATGTAATTGGACCACAAGTGGCTCCCGAGGAGCAGCGAATCGATATAAGTGGGAAAGCTCTTCCCCGGCTCGAGGACCCCCGCCCCAACCCCCGGAACCGGCACGCACACCAGCATCAGCCAGTAGCCGGCCAGAAGGCCGATCGTCCAGCAAACCTGCCCCCGAAAGCCAGATTCCAGATAGATGAGGGAGGCAAACAGGTAGCACAAGGCGATCCGCTGGAGCACGCCGGGAATGCGAACGGTGGTCAGATCGAACCGCGAGAGGTTGGTCAGAACGACCCCGAGGACAAACAGCACCACGGTACGCCGGGCGATCTGCAGCATGAGCGCGGCGTTGGAATCCCCGAGCTCCTTGCGGCGCTCAAACGAAAACGTCATGGAGATTCCGGTGATGAAAAGGAAGAATGGAAAGATCATGTCCGTGAACGTCCATCCGTTCCACGTCGCATGGCGCAGCTGAGCATAGGCGTAGTCCCAGTCGACGGGGTTATTGACCAGGATCATTGCAGCGATCGTTGCCCCACGGAAGACATCCAGGGACTGGAGCCGGTTGTGGACTGCCGGGGTGCTCATCGGAAAGCCCTCTCGGGCGGACGCAGGCTTGTTCAAGGACCGTGCACGGAGCCGTGACGTTGAATTGCCGCCTTCAAGCGTTATCATATACCTCTCGAATCGGGATTTCGCGGTTAATTTTGATCCATGATTCCTCGGGAGGTTATCCTTGATGCAATGGACATTGCCGTTCGTGGTGATCCTGATGCTCTCCAAGCTCCTGGCGCCATCCGCGCAGGCAGACATGCCCTCTGTGATCGAAGCTCTCCTCTCCAGGGAGACGCGTCTCATGGTGTTTGCTCCCCATCCGGACGACGAGAGCCTGGGGGCGGGCGGCCTCATTCAGCGGGCTCTGAGCCTCGGGGGAAAGGCAAAGGTGGTCTTCATGACAAACGGGGACGGATACCCGGAAGGGGTTGAGCTGCTGGATCACATTTCCCATCCCACCGCGAAAGATTACCGTGAGTACGGGGATGAGCGCCGCGTGGAGGCGGGTCACGCCACCGCGGCTCTCGGCCTCCTTGAAGGGGATGTCATCTTTCTCGGCTTTCCCGATGGAGGCTTGACCAATCTGTGGAAGACTTTCAGATCGGATTCACACAGCTACCGGTCCCCGTTCACCCTCGAGAAGCGCCCTCCACCCTCGGAGGTCATCGTCCCGAAGACGGATTACAACGGACATGACTTGAAAAAGGAGATCAAGCGCGTCCTGGACGACTTCAAGCCAAACCTCCTCGTCGTGCCCGCGCCTCGGGACCAGCACCCGGACCATAGCTCGACTTACCACTTCGTCATCGAGGCTTTGAGAAGTCTTCAAAAGAAAGGGACGGGCCCAAAGCCCGCCGTGATCACATACCTGGTGCATTTCGGTCAGTGGCCTGTCGGCCAGGGCTCTGGAACGGGCTCCACGTTGAAACCTCCCCGGCGATTCCCTGGACGGGAGACCAACTGGGTGTCCTTCGCACTCAACCCGAAAGAAAGGGAAGTCAAACGGAAGGCCATCCTCAAGCACCATAGCCAGATGCTGGTGATGGGGCGGTTCTTGCTAAGCTTCGCACGTGACAACGAGCTCTTCGTGGTGGATCGACAAGCCGGGAACAGAGGTTTGAAGCGAGGCCAACAGGGACGGCTCTCCAGAGTGCCCCACGCCCCCAAGAAGCAGGGATGAGGTGCACCGGCATGGAGGTAGACGTGGTCGTCATGGGAGCCGGGGCCTCGGGACTGATGTGCGCCCTGGAGGCGTCCAGGAGAGGGCGCTCCGTGCTGATGCTGGAGCATACTCCCCGGACAGGCAGCAAGATCCGTGTTTCGGGAGGAGGTCGATGCAATTTCACCAACACAAGCGTCGGGCGCGACCATTACCTTTCTGAAAACCCCCACTTCACGACCTCGGCCCTGGCGAGATTCACCCCCAGGGACTTCCTGGCCCTGGTCGAGGCGCACGGGATCTCCTACGAGGTTCGTGAAGGCGGGAAGATCTTCTGCGCGGGCAGCGCCCAGCATATTGTCGATATGCTCACAAACGAGTGCAAGAGCGCCGGCTCACG
>CALBZH010000845.1 GCA_937889795.1 uncultured Syntrophobacteraceae bacterium
TCGATCTCGCGTGCTTCACGACCTGATATATAAAGAAAGAATTCTAACTAAAGACCTTCACACCCGCGGGCTCTACCACGTTCTCGAATCAGATCCCGGATGTGTGGACCTGGATGCACAAGAACAAAGCTCATTCCCCATTTCCCTCCCGCTCCAACTAGACCAGATGGTTAGCCTTCCTAGCAAAAGCATTGTGGCTTTGGCGCTAAAACGAACTGACCCACCTTTGCTCAGATAAATTGACCCAGCCAGAGATGGCAGGTTGCAAGTGCTCGCCATTTTGACCCACCGGAGACTGCGTCGGGGTGGGTTATCTTCGGAGCTCCTTCCACTTTTCTTCCATTTTCTTCCGCGCGTTGGGCGCGTCGGTCTGTTCTATGGTTCGCGTGGAGGTTGGCCATGGAACAGAAGCGGTGCGCCCACTGCGGTTGTCTTTTGGAATTGAACCCTCGTGTGAAGAACCAGCTCTATTGCGGCAAGAAGGAGTGTCAGCGCGCCAGAAAGAGGATCTGGCAGAAGCGGAAGATGGCCACCGATCCCGACTACAGGGCCAATCAGCGGGCATGCGGCAAAGCCTGGCGGGACAGGAATCGGGACTACTGGCGCAACTACCGCGGGAATCATCCCGGCTACGCGGAGAGAAACCGGGTGCAGCAGAAAGCCCGGCGGAGCAGGGGGGAGGCCGACGTTGCAAAGATGGACGCGTCGGCTCCGGATTCATTTGTCAGGACGGGGACTTACTGGCTGATCCCTGAAGATGGCGTTGCAAAGATGGACGCGTTAGCCCGGAAAGTTGTTTTGGTGCCGGTGACTTGAGAGTGTCCATCCTGCGTTGCAAAAGAGGACTCGATTGCCTCCCGTGGCCTTGCTCCCCTACTGTGGCCCCACGACAAGGAGGCAGGCCATGATAGAGAAAAGGATCTTGTGCCCGGATCGTGTCCGGAAGATTGGTGGAAGCTTCGCATTCGTGGAGCATCGGTTCCTGAGAGACGGCTTCTGGGGGAGTCTCACTCGCGACGAGCTGCTGCTCTATTTCTTGCTGGTCATGGCGGCGGACCGGGCAGGAGTCTCCTATTACGGCTACGAGAAGCTGTGCAGCCTCCTCTCGATTGCCGCGGACGACTATATTGCCGCCCGAAACGCTCTGATAGACAAGGATCTCATCGCCTTCGAGGCTCCCCTTTTCCAGGTGCTTTCCCTGCCTGCCAAACCGCAGAGGACTTCCACAGGCTCCCTGCGTTCTCCCGATAAGCCGTCCGCTCAGGGGTTGATCCCCATCTCCCGGGTGCTCCAAGGTCTTTTGCGATGAGGGGGACCGGGATGGCTGGAGACGCGATCGAGACGGAAGCCAAGGACGTCCGGGAAATGGAGATTGCACACCTCGATCTCCGGTACGCCCACACGCGTATCCTAAAACGGGAGCACCTGGTTTCCCTTGCCGCATCCATCGAGCAGCGGGGGCAGATCATCCCGGTTGTCACCGTCGCGCCCTGCGTGCTCGTCGATGGTTACCGGAGGGTGGCGGCACTCAAGCTGTGCAAGCGGGACACGGTGATGGCCGAGCACTGGAGCTGCGGGGAGCGGGAAGCTGTTTTCCGGGTGCTGCGTCATGGCTGTGAGCGCAGATGGGATGTCGTGGAGCAGGCAGCGCTCATCCAAGAGCTCATCGATTGCCACAAGATGTCCCGAGCCCGGGTGGCGCGCCAGCTCGGCAAAACCCCGAGCTGGGTGACACGACGCCTCGATCTTCTCCATGCTCTCCCGCAGGAAGTCCTCAAGGAGGTCAAGGCCGGACACATTTCGAGCTGGGCCGCATCCCGGGTACTGGCACCGTTGGCGCGCGCCAACGCCGATCATGCCGGAGCGCTCGGTCGCTGGGTCGTCCGGGAGCATGTCTCCACGCGGGAGCTTGCCGATTTCTTCGACCACTACCAGTCCGCTCCCGCCATCACTCGCGAGCGGATGGTGGCCGATCCCTCTCTTTTTATGAAAGCCCTGCGCACCCAACGGGAAAAGGAGCAAGCAGGCAGGCTCCGGGCGGGTCCCGAGGGCAGATGGCTTTCGGACCTCCTGGAACTTGTCGCCACGCTGCGACGGCTCAACCGGTTGGCTTCGGGTGCTCCCTACCCGGGCCACACGGATCGACCGCGTGCCATCCTCGGTCTCGAAGAAGCCTCCGGCCTGATTGAAACCCTTCAGTGCGCCATAAGGAGCCACCATGATTGCGAGCGACTTGAGCGAGGCTGCCCGGACCCTGTACCGCAACGGCATGAAGATCCGCCAGATCAGCATGACCCTCAAGGTGTCGAGGAACACCGTGCGATCGATCCTGCGCGGGAAGGATAAGGAACAAGGCGGGAAAGCATCCAGATGGGAGCACGCGCTCCCCCTCGTTGCCGAGATCTTCAACCGCTGCCGGGGCAATGTGGTCCGCGTTCAGGAGATCCTCACCGAGGAGCACGCTCAACCCATCCCCTACAGCACCCTCACCCGCATGGTGCGAGACCTCGAGCTCCGGGGTGCAACAGCTCCAAAAAGGGCAGGATTCTACACCTTCGGACCCGGAGAGGAGATGCAGCACGACACCTCACCCCACGCCATCGTGCTCAACGGCAAAAGGCTCACCGCTTGTTGCGCATCCTTGGTGCTCTGCTACAGCAGGCGGCTGTTCATCCGGTATTATCCCTCGTTTACTCGCTTCGAGGCCCGACACTTCCTCTCGGAAGCCTTTCGGTTCATGGGCGGGACCTGCCCCCGATGCGTCATCGACAACTCGAACGTCATCGTCGCCCGCGGCGCCGGTGCCCATGCCCAGATGGCCCCCGAGATGGAGGGCTTTGGACTCCTGTTCTCCGTCCGCTTCGAGGCCCATGAGGTGGGCGATTGCAATCGAAAGGCGAGGGTCGAGCGTCCTTTTTCCTACATCGAGGGAAACTTCCTGGCCGGCCGGACCTTTCTCGACTGGGAGGACCTCAACCGGCAGGCCGTCGACTGGTGCCAAAAGACCGCCAACCCCAAGTTCAAGCGCACCCTCGCCATGAGCCCCGATCAGGCCTTCATCGTCGAAAAAACCCGCCTGCGGCCCCTCCCGGCCTACCTGCCCCCGGTTTATCAGGCGCTTTACCGGGTGGTCGACATCACGGGCTATGTGACGGTCGAAACCAACCGGTATTCCGTTCCCGAGCGGCTGGTGGGGAAAAAAGTCCAGGTCCACAAGAGCTGGGAAAAGATCGAGATCTTCTTCGCAGACCGGTTGGTGGCCACCCACGCCAGGCTCATCGGAAAATCCGACGCCCGCGTGCTCGATCCGCTCCACCACCAGAGGAAGCTCCCGCCTCGCAGCGGTCCCTGTTCTGAAGAAAAAGAGCTTTCCGGACACTCCGAAATGCTGGACCGCTATGTCGCCCAGATCAAGCAACGATCACCCGGCAGAGGCGTGCGCGCCTTAAGACGCCTCCTCGACCTCAAGCGCACCTACCCCGAGGAGGCCTTCCATGCCGCCTGTGAGCAGGCGCTCCACTACGGCCTCTTTGATCTCAACCGCCTGGAGAGGCTCATTTTGGAAAGAGTCGCCGGCGACTTTTTCCGCATCGACGAGGAGGAGATACCGTGAGAGAACGGTTACGTCCACTGCTTGCAAAGCTCAAGCTCAAAGGCATCGAGCGGGTCCTCGATTCCGAGATCGAACGGGCCGAGCGGGAGGGAAGCCCGCTCCCGGAGCTGATCCACCGGCTCCTTGTGGAAGAGGACCGCTACCGGGAGGAGAGGAGTCTCGAACATCGCCTCAAACAGGCCACGATCCCCTGGGACTGGACTCTGCAGACCTTTCCCTTCGAGCGCAAGCCCGATCTCAACAGAAGCCAGATTCAAACCCTGGCCGGGCTTTCCTTTGTCGAGCGGGCTCAAAACGTCGTCTTCATCGGCGATCCCGGAACGGGCAAAACCGGACT
>CALBZH010000846.1 GCA_937889795.1 uncultured Syntrophobacteraceae bacterium
GGTTTCCGCAGACGGCCATGAGGCAAACCAGGGAGCGCGTGGCATCGAAGGCGTTCATGTCGTGCTCGATCGCGTTTCCCCACTGCAAAGCGGCCGGCTTGGCAGTTGCGTACAGGCGCGCAGCCTGACGAATCAAGTCCGCATCGACCCAGGAGATTTCAGCAACCCGCTCGGGCGTGTAAACCCGGACATGGCGAGCCAGGTCCTCGAACCCGACCGCGTACTGCTCGACGAATTCCCGATCGTAGAGCGATTCCTCAATGATCACGTGAAGAAATCCCAGGGCCAGCGCCTGGGCGGTTCCGGGCCTCAGCTGCAGCCACAGGTCGGCCCGTTCGGCCAGCTCCGTTCGACGGGGGTCCACCACGATCAGTTGGGCGCCGTGTTTAAGCTGTTCCAGAGTGAGGCTGGCGATCTGCCCCTCTTCGCTGGTCGATAGAACGTTGCTGGCCCAGGAAAGAATGAGCTTTGTCGGATGGTGGAGATCGGCAACAGGGTAAAAGCCACAGGTGTGAATGCCCGTGATTTCCCTCGGGGCGTGGCAGACATCCTGGGACGCGATGACGTTGGGTGAGCCGAACAGGTTGGCGAGGCGGATCAGCACGAAATGCTCCAGCCCCTTCGGCATGCCGACGCCGAAGCCCACCGCCCTTGCGCCATGCTTCTCCTTGATCCGGAGGACGTTTTCGGCTGTTTCACTCAAAGCCTGCTCCCAGGAAATCCGCTCCCACTTGCCTTCCCCACGCTTACCGACACGACGGAGAGGATAACGGAGGCGGTCCGGGTGCGTCAGACGATCGGCGGACACCCTGCCCTTGTGGCAGGTGTATCCGTGGTTCAGAACCCCTTCCGGATCGCCTTTGACTTGGACAATCCGATTGCCCTCGACGCCGACGAGCAGTGCACAACCGCCGTGATCCATCCGCGCACAGTGGGTCTTAACCCAACGAGTCGCTTCCGCCATGGCACCAGACCTCCTCCGCATGAGCTTTGGCATGAGTAAAGTCAGATCGAATTCGGGTTGATTATATGAACTGTAACCGCCTCATGCCATAGGAATGAGGGGATGGCGTCTCAGAGATAGGTGATGGGAGGCAACCCTTTGCGCCGTCGAATCGCTTCCAGCATGCCGACGTTGCCGGTCATCATGTTGTCTCCAAAAGGCGCTCCGAAGGTAATGGGAAGCTGCGAGGATTCCACGAGCCGCCGCTTGGGGCCGGTGGCAATGATGGCCTGAACGTTTTCGAAGCCGACGGCTTTGCGCAGGTACGCCCCATGGCCGCCTTCGGCGAGAATGCGCTCATGATCCAGCTGGCCGTCCGCCAGGTCGCGGAGCAGCTCTTCCAGCTTCTCCAAGGTGATGTCTCGCGTGTGGTATTCAAAGAAGCCCGCAAGCTCTTCCCCGATCAGCGCAGCCCCGACCGTGTGCGACGTGGCAATGTCGAGCACCAGGATCCGGTCGCGCTCGAGGGCCTTTCTGTCCATGGAAGCGCCCAGAATCGCAGCGAATCCGCTGTCCATGACAAAGACCTCCCGCGCGGGAAGTCGGCTGGCGGTTTGAGCGATGGATCTCAGCCGATTGAGCGTCTCCGGAACTTCGGACGCTTCATACAGAACGCTCTCCGGACGGGGATTGCGATCCAAATGCTGTTTGTACAGGCTGTGGCGGTAGTCCAAATGAGACATGCTCTCCGGCGGCATGCCATGGTCCTGAGCGCAGATGGCGGCCACGTCGAAATCGAAGGGAACGCCGAAACCGGTTACGATCCGCTCCAGCCGTTCGATGGGAAGGTCGGTCAGGTGGATCGAGTGGTAGGCGCCCGAATGGGCGAAGCCTTTCGCTGCGTCGTCATCTACGATCTGAATGCCCCACTCACGCACGCGGGCCTGGTTGTGGCTGATGGTCATGGCCGCCGACGCGGTCATCACGACCCTCGCGGATTGGGCGCGATCGCGAAGAACACTCGACAAGGCGCCTCCTCCCATCTCGCACCCGGTTAGCAGGAGGTTTCCCGGCAGCCCCGCGGCATGCTCGCTGGCCAGGGGGACCGGTGACTTGACGACAGCTTTGTAGTGCAGGCTGGACCCGCTGTGGTAATAGAGGACGTCCATCGTCCCGGCGCCCACATCGAGGAGGAGATAACGCATTTCGTTGTCAGCAGGCCTCATACTACAATCACTCCTTTGAAGCCGGATCCTACCGCGATGCCGGGCGGTGTGGGGGGGACGTCACCTGGAGCCCTGGTCAGGCTGCACCGTTCGAAACCCAGGCGAATGCCTCTTCGATCGTGTAGAAAAGCTTTGTGGAACGGGAATGTCCCGGGAGGGACTCCTTCGCCGTCCGGTAGAAGTCGGCCAGCTGTTCGGAGTGCTGTGACCCCACGACAATGGCAAGCTTGGATTGGGGCGCGCCTTGGTCGACCTTGGCGGAAGTCTGAGAAAAAGCCAGCAGCCCGGTGAAGCTCACTTGGGAAAAATCCGCAAGCGACCCATCAAAAATCCCGTGATAACCGACCACATCTCCCTTCACCCAGACGTCCTCCTGATAGGTCATCAGGTCGTCATTGCTGATCATCCCCGTGGCGATGGCATGAACCAATCGTGTATTTCTGTCGATGGTGACGGTGATGGGCATGGATCACCTGAAAGTGGACGGCTAGCCCTGCAAAGCAGATTGTGGCGAACAGGCCTCC